>USKE01000001.1 GCA_900555165.1 uncultured Porphyromonadaceae bacterium
GTATGACATAGATTACGACGCAGTTGTAAAATCTGCCGGTGAAAACGGTGTTAACAGTGTTTCTGCAAAACCTGCGGCTCCCGAAAAGCGTTTTGAAAACAGCGACCCCTATGTAGTGGTCGTGGCGTCGTTCCCCACAGCGGCTCAGGCACGCCAGTATATGCTTGACCATTCGGGGCGCCGGCTTGACATCCTTGAGCAGGACGGGAAATACCGCGTTTATTGCTCTACCGCGTCATCATATGCCGATGCCCGCAGGCTCACGGCCTCGGCCGGTGTTTCTGATGCCTGGGTGTGCCGTCGCTGACGCCGACACAACTCAAACTTCAGCCTCCCGTTATGGATAAATTCAATTCTTTGCTGTTAAAGCGCAGGTCGATCAGGAAATATACCGATCAGCCGATAGCGCCCGATTACGTGCGTCTCATCCTTGAGGCCGCCCTTACCGCCCCGTCGTCGAAAAGTGTGCGTCCCTGGCAGTTTGTCGTTGTCGAAGACCGCGACATGCTTGCTCGCCTTGGCGAGTGCAAGCCCCAGTATGCCACCTCGGTGGCCCGTGCCCCGCTGGCTGTAGTAGTGACCGCCGACATGACCAAGTCAGACGCCTGGATCGAGGATGCCTCGATTGCGGCCATACTGATGCAGCTGCAGGCCGAGGAGCTCGGACTGGGCAGTTGCTGGGTGGAGGTGCGTGGCCGTTTCCGCGCCGATGGTGAGCCGTCGGAAGATTATGTGCGCCAGTTGCTGGGGATACCCGAAGAGTTCGGCGTGCTCTGCATCCTCTCGTTCGGCTACAAGGCCGAGGAGCGCCGCGAGATCGACCCGTCGAAACTGCTTTGGGAAAAGGTTCATATCGGCAAATGGAGCAACCGCGCCGACTGAGGATATGCCTGATCGGCGCTGGCAACGTCGCGTCGCATCTGGCCCCCGCGCTGGCAGGCGTGGCCGACCTGGTGCAGATAGTCAGCCGTGGCGGGGCATCGGCACGCAGACTCGCCGAGGGCATTCCCGGTTGTGCCGCCGCTGAAGGGACTAAGGGGCTTGTACCCGACGCCGACCTCTATCTGATTGCCACCGCTGACGATGCCATAGCCGGTATTGTAAGTTCGACGCCCGATTTCCCCGGGGTCTGGGCGCATACGTCGGGCAGTGTGCCCGTCGAGGTGTTTGCCGGGCACAAAAGCCGTTACGGGTCATTCTATCCGTTGCAGACTTTCTCAAGAGATGTGCCGGTGGATATGCGTCAGGTGCCGTTTTTCATCGAGGGGAACACACCGCAGGTCACCGAAATGCTTGCCGGGCTTGCCGGACGCATCTCTGATTCTGTGACACTGGCCGACAGCGCTCTCAGGCACGACCTGCATGTGGCGGCTGTTTTCGCATGCAATTTCGTGAACCAGCTCTGGGCCGATGCCGACGCTCTTCTGCGGCGCCGTGGCCTGAATATCGGCTATCTTTCGCCGCTCATAGCGGCCACTGCCGGCAAGCTTGCCGATGCCTCGCCGGCCGACGCCATGACCGGCCCTGCCCGTCGCGGTGACCTGAATGTGATTGAAAACCACCTTGCCTCGCTCCCACCGGAGCTTGCCGGGACTTACCGCCTGCTCTCGCAGCGCATACTCGACATCTATCACCCGGGCCTGAAAATAGGCGCGAAACCAACAGAATCACAACCACAGAACAATGAGTAAAGTAGCATACGACCTGCAGCATGTGCGCGGCATCGCTTTCGATGTCGACGGCGTGCTGTCACCCTCGACCATTCCTCTGGGCGCCGACGGCATGCCTGCCCGCATGGTGAACATAAAGGACGGGTATGCCCTGCAACTGGCCGTGAAATGCGGTCTGCATGTCGCCATAATAACCGGTGCCGATTCGCAGGCCATAGTGAGGCGGTTCAGCTCGCTCGGCATAACCGACATCTACACGCGGGTATCGATGAAACTCCCCGTGCTCAAGGAATGGATGGCGGCAAAAGGTCTTGTGCGCGATGACATCGCGTTTGTGGGCGACGACATTCCCGACCTTGAGTGCATGCGCCATGCCGGGCTCGGGGTGGCCCCGCATGACGCTGCGCCCGAAATCCGCGAGGCCGCACGCTATGTCTCGCCCGTCGACGGCGGTTACGGCGGGGCCCGCGATATTCTCGAACAGATACTGAAGGCACGCCATGAATGGGCCAACAGCGAGCGTGCTTTCGGCTGGTAGGACTTTACATCTAACGGAAATGGCAAACGAAACCGAAACGAAAAACAGTTTTCTTGACTCTCTGATGGGTGGGCGCCGCCTGTTGCTCGGCAGTGCGTCGCCACGACGCCGTGAACTGGTAGAGGGGCTTGGCATTGATGTCAGACTTCTTGAACCCAAAGAAATCGACGAAACTTACCCGGCACGCATGAATCCCGCCGATGTGCCCGCATATATCTCGCGCCGCAAGGCGCATCCGTATCTCGGCGACCTTCAGCCGGGCGACATACTGCTTACGGCCGACACCGTGGTGATAAACCGCGGCGAGGTGCTCGGGAAACCTCACGACGAACGTGAGGCCATGACCATGCTCAGGCAGCTGTCGGGCCACGCGCATACGGTGGTCACAGGCGTGACGCTTACCGATGTGCGGCGCCAGGTCACGTTTTCCGAAAGTACCGAAGTGGAGTTCGGCGAACTCATGCCCGACGAGATAGTCTATTACGTGGAGCGTTACCAACCGCTCGACAAGGCCGGTGCCTACGGCATCCAGGAATGGATAGGGCAGATCGGCATAAAGGCCATCCGCGGCGACTATTACAACGTCATGGGCCTCCCCCTGCGCGCCCTCTTCGAGAATCTGCGCCGCATGACCGCCATCCACCGCTGACATGTTGTTGCCAAATTGGCGCCAAATCCTGATTTTTCGCTCGAAATACGCTCGGTTTTTATGTTTGAGAGCAGATTTTTTGAAAAATCGGGGCTGAAAATTTTGCCGGGAAAAATAAAAGCGGTAACTTTGTTGCCGTAAAGTATCAGTCGGTTTTGGCGATCGTCAGTCGTGAGACAATGCAACCCGGCAATGCTGACTGGTTGGATGAATGTAAGTAAGATATAATCTCTACACTTGAAGTTGCAAAGACAACTCGATTAGAATCACAAATCTTGCCTTTTGGCTTAAATCCTGTGTTCCCTGTGAAGGGTGACAAAGGATTTTTTTTTGCCCCGCCGCGGATAGTTTTGTCATTGTAAATCCCTATCTTTGTGAATCATGAATGACCGTCGTCATCAGTGTACGCAATCAGTTTGTGTTTGGTGATGATCTGTTCGGTATTATGTGATTCAATATGATTATAACCGATTTGAACCAACTATTATGCAGTTTGCTGATTATCTGAGGGCGGTGACGGCGGCACGGGGAAATGAATTTGCCGGGACGCCGGGGGCTGTTGACGAATTGCGGCAGATGGGGGCTTTTGCCGGTATGCCGGCTCTGGCAAACGTTTACCGGCAGGCTGTGGCCTCGCATGCCGCGCGTAATTTCATAGCGCTCGGTGCGTGGGACGACGATGCCCGGCGGCTCGTAGACCGTTTTGTGGCCCACACCGGATTTATGCCCGACCTGGCGGAATATGTGTTCCGTGCTCTCGGATATGCCACGGGTATGGCCGTGCCGGCGCCTGACCAGACTATGGCGGCGGGGAGGGGGTGTCGTGATTTTTCCCGGGAATCTGATTCTGCGGCCGCATATGATTCTGCCGGCACAAGTGATTGTGTGGCCGACCCGACGGAGGCATACGGTGCGACAGCGCCTGCAGATACCGCTGTGCCGGCGGTCAATCCGGCGTGGCGTTGCCATGCCGATGCCGAACGGAAACGTGCATACGCAGAGGCTCTTGTAGTGGTTGACCGTGAGCGCGAGCCGATTCTGGGCGTCGCTGTTTCAGATCCGCACTGCACCGGGGTCGGGGAACATTCGGTCACGCTGACCTTTGAATTGCGCCGAACGGCACCGCAGGCCACGGCAATGCTGAACTATGCGCTGTATGATATGCGTGGTCGGATAATGGAAACCGGCATGGCGGCGGCGCTGACGGTCGAGTCGGCCGGCCGCACGCCACACACCCTGCGGCTTGTGTGTCGCCCGGAACGCCTGTCGAAAATCCTCCTTTATCTCGACTGACGGTGTTGAGAACCTCAACCAGTAGGAGGGTGTGGAGATCTCTACTAATTGTAGGGACATGCTTTTGGCATGTTAGATTATCTCGTTGGTAATCAGCTAAACATCGCAAAGCGATGTCCCTACAATTTAAGCGAAAATCGGGCTCTGAAATATCTTCTGATATACAACAAGCGGTGTGTAGCTTTGCGCCGCACACCGCTTGTCGGTTTATGGGTATAAGGTTTGTTTATTTGGCGGCGGGTGCCACGGCGTCCATCAGGACTACGCGGTAGTTGCCGGCATCGTTGATGCGTTTCATGATGTTCTGGATGTCGTCAGTGGTGAGGTTCTTGTAGATTTCCTCGGCACCGGTGAAGGTATCCACACCGTTCAGAGCCTCGGCAGCCATGCCGTTGAGCCAGCCGTTGTTCTTGTCAAGCTGCTCTTTGACATTCTTCACCATGTACTCTGAAACCTTGGTGAGCTCGGCGGGTTTCACCTCGTTCTGCATGTCGATGTAAGCCTGCTTGAGGTAGTTCACCACTTTATCCTTCATCTCGGGTTTCATGGGGAACTGGGTGATGACCATTGAGTTGGCACCGTTGGCCACGCGCGACATCATGGCACCTGCACCGGGCGAATAAGATGCGCCCCATTCCTCGCGTACCTGTTCGAGGATGCGCTGGCTCAGAATCTGGCCTGCCACGTTGAGGGCGGCACGGTCTTTGGCGGTGAAGGGGAGTGTGTCGTAAGCGATGGTGAAGACGTAGGTCTGGGGCTGTGACGACTCGATTGTCGACTCGGTGAGGGCCGGAGCGGCTTTGTAGGCCTTCATGCTCTCGGGCATTACGGGAGTCTTGACAGCGGTAGCGGCGTTGCCGGGGAGCGATGCGATGTACTGCTCGACGAGCGGACGGAGCTCGTCGAGGTTGACTGAACCGACGATGAAGAATGTGTAGTCGGCGGCGTTGGCTGTCATCTTGTGGGCCACGTCAAGGGTCTGTGCCAGCTGTGCGGCCTGGATGTCGGCTACAGAAAGCACCTGCTCTACCGGAGCCTCGTAGAGATTCTCCTGGATGCGCTTGCCGAAGATGTAGTCGGGCTCGTTCTCCTGGTTGTGGAGTACACCGCTGAAGGTGTTGCGGGTGGCGTCGAATTCATCGGCGGTGATGTTGAGCGCGGTGAAGCCCATGTAGAGCAGCTCCATCATGTTCTTGAGATCCTTGGGTGTGGAGTGGCCGGTGATGTCGCGGGTGTAGTTCGAGAAGTCGAACGAGATGCCGCACTGCTTGCCCTGCAGGTATTTCTGCAGATCCTTGTAGGTGTAGTCGCCCAGACCGTACTGGTTCAGGGCGTAGGGCATGAACTTGAGGGTCGATGCATAGTCGTTGCCGAATACCGATGTACCGCCAAGCGCCTGGGCGTCGAGCAGAATCTCGTCGGCCTTGAAGTCGGTGGGCTTGACCACCACGGTGGCGCCGTTCGAGAGGGTCCATTTCTCGGCACCCCATTTCTCGAGTTTCTCGACACCGGTGATCTTGCCGGGGGCGGGGAGGGCCGGGATAAGCGGTTCGGCCTTTACTTCGTCAACAAAAGGTTTGATATCCTCGGCATCAACAGTTGCCAGGGCGGCGGCCAGCTCAGCCTCGGTGGGGATTACGGTGCCCTCGGTTTCGGGGAGCATCACCGAGATGACGCGGTTGTCGGGTGTCACCATCTGCTGCAGAGTGGCGTTGATTGCCTCAAGGGGAATCATCATGGCCATCTGCTGGGCTGTCTGGTATTCGGTTTCGGGGTCGAGCATCGGAGTGCCGTCGATGAAGACGCGCACAATGCCGCGCGAGAACTCCTCGTTCTCACGTTTGTCGCGGTTGTTGAATTTCTTCTCGGCCTGCGAGAGATATTCCTCTTTGGCGCGGTCATACTCGCTGATGGTGAATCCGCCGCGCTGTGCGCGCAGGAGCTCGCGGTATACGGCCTGCAGGGCAGGGGTGATGTTGGTGTCCTTGCCGAGTGCCACAAGGGTGAGGGCGTCTTTGGTGTCGGCCACGAAGAAACCGCCGTAATATGTGCCGGCGGCGGCGAACGGAGCGGCGGGGTCAGTTGCCAGCTCGTCGAGACGTGCCTGCAGCATCGTGGTGATCATGTCGTTGATATAGTCGAGGCTGATCTGCACGGGGGTGTTGCGGTATGCGCGCGGCAGTTTGTCGTTCTTGATGTAGAGGGTTGCGCGGGCGTTGGGCATCTCGGGGTCGGCGCCGATGGCATAGAGTGTGCCCTGGTTGTCGGGAACCTCGAAATACACGCGCTCCTTGACATTCTCGGGCATCTTGATGGGGCCGAACATCTCCTTGATTTTATTCTCGATGCGGTCCACGTCGATGTCGCCGATCACGATCACACCCTGCTGGTCGGGGCGGTACCAGGTCTCGTAGTAGTCACGCAGCACCTGGGGCTCGAAGTTGTCAACGACCTCCATTGTGCCGATGGGCCAGCGGTAGGCGTAGCGGGTGTCAGGGTACATGGCGGGGAGCTGCTGCTCCATCAGGCGCGACATGCCCACGTTGCGCATGCGCCACTCCTCATGGATCACGCCGCGCTCCTTGTCGATCTCCTCGGGGAGTAGCAGGAGGCCGTCGGCCCAGTCGTGAAGGATGAGCAGACACGAGTCCTCGACGGCCACGTTGCCCACGGGGACGTTAGAGATATTGTAGACCGTTTCGTCAACGCCGGTGTATGCGTTGAGGTCGGCGCCGAATTTCACGCCTTTTGTCTCGAGCCACGACACCACCTCATTGCCCTCGAAGTTCTCGGTGCCGTTGAAACACATGTGCTCCAGGAAGTGAGCCAGACCGCGCTGGTTGTCCTCTTCGAGTACCGAGCCGACTTTCTGTGCGATGAAGAAATCGGCCTGACCCTTGGGGGTCTCGTTGTGGCGGATGTAGTAAGTGAGTCCGTTGGGGAGCACGCCCTGGCGCACTGTTGAGTCGGCAGGGAGCTGCATTGCCTCGGCGGGGGGCATCTGGGCCAGTGATTCGGCCATGCCTTGTGCCAGGGCATTGAATGACGTCAGGCCAAGTAACAGGCCGAGCGTTCCAGAAAGAATCTTCTTCATATAATATATATGTGAATGAAATAAAATGCGGTAAATGACGGGTATGTGCCGGTGTGCCGGCGGTGTGTATGATGATGTTATGACAATGCTTTCGTTATTAGACGTCCAAAGTTACGAAAAAGTTGCACAGTTGTCATAAAAGATTGTCTGAAAATCTCACGAATAATGTTTTTTGATGTGGTCGGCAAGCTGTTCGGCGGTGATGCCGAGCGCCTGCATCTCGGCGGCTATGCCGGGCACCGTGGTCTCGAAGAACAGGCGCCGCCGCTCGGCTGTCACGCGCTCGCGGGCGTCGGTCGCCAGAAAGAAACCCATGCCGCGCTGGGGCGCTATGAGCCCGAGATCCTGCAGGTCCTCGAAGGCCTTGAGCACCGTGCGCGAGTTCACGCCGAGGTCGGCCGAAAGTTCGCGCACCGAGGGGATGCGTTCGCCCGGTGACCAATGGCCGGCGGTGACTTCGTTGAAGGCGAAATCCACGATCTGGCGGTATATCGGTTTGTTGTCTGTGAAATTCATCGGCCTGTCGCTTGTCAGAATTGTTTGTGTGCTATCTGGCGGTATGAAAGATAGAAGAGCACCACCGCGGCCACGAACGTGCAGCCCCCGATTACCAGCAGCAGAGGCTCGATGTTGAGGACATCCATGATTGACTCAGGTGTGGGCATTTCCATCTCGCGGCCTGCCAGACCATCCTCATAACCTTTGCGGAAGGCCCATATCATGCCGTAGATTCCGCCGAGGATGCTCAGGAAAATCTGGTAGCACACAATGGCGATGATGCTGTAGAACACGCGGTTGCGGTTTGCGCGCCAGATTATGTAGAACACCAGTGCCACCATGCTCAGGTTGTCGGCCAGGTTTACATAGAACTGATATGAGTGCGGCGAGCAGCGGGCGTAGATCATGTCGATCATAGGGCCGGTGGGGAGGTGGAGCACCGATGCCCTGAGCCACATGGCCACCACAGGCAGCGCGTAGACCATAAGGGGTATGACTACAAGTATGTAGACCATCTGCACGAAGAACTTCTCGGCCGGGAGTGCCGGGAGCATACGCTCTACCGGCCTGGCGTCGCCGCCCGACGTGAGCGACAGCGGCCCCAGTGCGAACCAGTAGGGGAGGGCTGTGAAGACCAGCACGAACATGGCCTGGTCGAACTTACCCTCGCAGGTGTGGATAAGCAATAGCGACGCAAGCACCAGCGATGCCATCGGGAAAATTATCATCTGTTTGCGCAGGCGCGGCAGGTAAAACCCGAAGAGGCGCCCTATGCGGTGCCAGCTCCAGCTGTCGCGGGACGTGGCTGATATATAGGCGGTCGTAGACATGTCAGTTTTTGCTGAGTAAGTTGATTATGGCGTCACGCGCCGGTGTGTACATTGCGTTGTAGAGCAGACGGAAGTCGGGCCGCGTGGGCTCGTCGCTATCGTTGGCGGCATATATGGCCTGGAACGCTCCGAGCGCCTGTTCCTGGTAAAGAGCGTCGGTGGCCGGGAACCGCGAGACGTCGAACGCCAGGCGTGAGGTAAGTTCGTCGGTCGTGGCGGCGATGAGGCACCGGCCGCCTGAGATCATTGTCATGCCGTCAAACATGTTCTCGAGCTCGCTGATTGTGTGGGTCGACACTATCAGCGTCTGTTCGGGGCCGATGTTGCGGGCTATCATCTTGCACAGGCGGGCTTTCGACTGTATGTCGAGGGCATTCGTGGGCTCGTCGAGCAGCAGGTAGTCTACCCCGAGGGCCAGCACATATGCGAGCTGGGCTTTCTTGCGCGTGCCCAGCGACATGTTCTTGAAAGACTCGTCGCCCGACAGACCGAAGTCGGCCAGATTGCGCGTGAACATCTCGGGCGAGTACCCGGGATAGAACGGGCTGTGCATTTCGGCGAATTTACGTATGGTCTTCGCCGGGAAGTTCATGTGATCCTCCAGAAGGAAGATGCGTGACATTACCGACGGCAGCTCGGCTGCGACTGACTTGCCGTCGACCAGACACTCGCCGGAAGTGGGTGTGCGCAATCCGGCGATGATGTGCAGCAGCGTTGTCTTGCCTGCGCCGTTCTCACCTGCGAGCAGGTGGATTCCGGGCGGGATCGAGGCCGTGACGCCGTCAAGCGCCGGCCTCGTACCCTTCCGGTAGTGATATGTCAAGTTATCAAGTGTAATCATTGTTGTGATGATGAATGTCTGAAACAGAGGGGAAAACCTCGGCTTGTTGTGGTGTTGTAGTTGTGTACTACACCGCAAAGGTAGTTTTAACTTGCAAAACACCAAAATCTTTAACAGTAATTAACTTTTGGGTGCGTTCCAGGGTCCGGTCAGGCAAAAAGGTGCCTGAAGGCCTCTTCCACTTTGGTGACTTCCACGACCTTTATGGCCAGCCGGGAGGTGTCTACGCCCTTCAGCGAATTGGCGGGGATGATTATGCTCTCCATGCCGAGTTTCTGGGCCTCGCGGATGCGTTGTTCCATGCGGGTGACGGGGCGTATCTCGCCCGAAAGGCCGATTTCTCCGGCCAGACATACCCCTCGAGGTATCGCCATGTCGACATTGCTTGACAATATCGCCGCTGTTACGGCAAGGTCTATGGCCGGGTCGGCGACTTTCAGGCCGCCGGCTATGTTGAGGAATACATCCTTCTGTGCCAGCTTGAAACCCACACGTTTCTCAAGCACGGCCAGTAGCATGTTCATACGTTTTGAGTCGAATCCGGTTACCGAACGCTGGGGTGTGCCGTAAGCGGCGGTGCTGACAAGCGCCTGGGTCTCGACCAGAAACGGCCGGGCACCCTCGATGGTCACACCGATTGCGCACCCCGACAGGTTCTCGTCCCCCTGCTGCGATATCAGCATCTCCGAGGGGTTGGTGACCTCGCGCAGACCGCGCTGGCACATTTCGTAAATGCCGAGTTCCGAGGTGTTGCCGAAACGGTTCTTGATGGCGCGCAGTATGCGGTACATGTACTGGCGGTCGCCCTCGAACTGCAGCACAGCGTCGACGATGTGCTCAAGCACCTTGGGGCCTGCGATCGAGCCCTCTTTGTTTATGTGTCCGATAAGCAGTACGGGCACGCCTGATTCCTTGGCGAACCGCAGAAGGCGTGTGGCGCACTCGCGCACCTGGCTCACCGAACCGGCGCCCGATTCGATGGTGTCGGTGGCTATGGTCTGTATCGAGTCGACAACCAGCAGTTCGGGTTTCACGGTCTCGATATGGTTCATTATGGCCTCAAGCGAGGTTTCGGTGACGATGTAGCAATTGTCGCTCACGCGGCCGATGCGGTCGGCGCGCATGCGTATCTGCACGGCGCTCTCCTCGCCCGAGACATAAAGTATGCGGCGCGAGCGTATGGCCAGTATGTTCTGCAGCACGAGCGTCGACTTGCCTATGCCCGGCTCGCCACCCACGAGCACCATTGAGCCGGGCACCAGGCCGCCGCCGAGCACCCGGTTCAGTTCGTCAGAGGGCATCTGTATGCGCGGGTCGTCAGATGTTTCGATTTCCGAGACTTTCTGCACGCGGCTGGCCGGGGTGAGGCCGCGATGTTTCTCGACCTTTGTGGCCGAGGTGACCGTTACGCGCTCCTCGACCATTGTGTTCCAGGCGCCGCACGAGGGGCAGCGCCCTTCCCATTTCGGCGAGTCGGCTCCGCACTCAGAGCAGAACCACACTGATTTCTGTTTTGCCTTTGCCATAGTATTCAAGAATAAGGTTTATTGAAGTGTGAGCCGGCGGCGGAACTCGGCGGCGGTGATAGCGGTGGCCACGCCCACGTTAAGAGACTCTACGGTCTGCGCGCCGGGGGGATAGGGGGGTATAAGCAATTTATGCGTACATAGGGCGGCTATTTCCGGCGAGATGCCGTTACCCTCGTTTCCCATCACGATTATGCCCCCGGGGGTGAGAGGGGCGCGGTAGATGTCGGTGCCGTCGAGGAACGTGCCGTAGACCGGGGTACCGGCGTCAGACGCTCGGCCGATTGCCCGGTCGAGATCGGTGTAAACAACCTGCACACGCGCTATGGCCCCCATGGTTGACTGTATGGCTTTGGGGCTGTATATGTCGGCTGTATCGGGCGACGCCCATATCTTGGCGATGCCGAACCAGTCGGCCAGCCTGATTATGGTGCCGATGTTGCCCGGGTCCTGTATGTGGTCGAGAGCCAGAATAAGCTCACCGGGACGCGCCGTCAGGGCGTCGGCGTCCGGTTCGGGCATAGCGAATACACCGATGACCCCCTGCGGGGTGGCTGAGACAGCCATGCGCTCGATCTCGTCGGCTTTGGCCGTGAAAACCTTTCCGGCAACAGTGGAGGGGAGGGCGCGCCGGTTTTCGTCGAGCCAAGCCGATGTGGCTATGAGTCTGAGGCAGCGCACGATGGCGAGTGCCTCAAGTACGCCCCGCGTGCCCTCGATAGTGAAAAGACGGGCCGCGCGGCGGTTGCGCGCCGATTTCAGCGCCGCGGTCTCTTTGCGCATCGCGGCTGTGAGTCGTAGTGTCTCCATGCAACAAAATTACAAAATATCCCTCATTTTCGGTGCAAAATGAGTAACTTTGTGGCCTGATTGCAGTCAGACGGTCTGTCGCCGGTTCCCCCTTGTGGCGGGGCCGGAGGAAAGTCCGGGCAACACAGAGCACCATCCTTTTTAACGGAAAGCCGCGGGCGACCGCAGAGACAACGTGACAGAAAACAACCGCCGCCCACTGTGGGCGGTAAGGGTGAAAAGGCGGGGTAAGAGCCCACCGGGCGCCACCGCGAGATGGCGTGCCGCACGTCTGATGGGTTGCAAGGTCAAGTATACCGGCATCTAAGAGCTGCTCGTTCATTGCCGGGGGGTAGACTGCTGTCGGGCACAGCCCCGATTAGCGACCGTGGCAACACGGCGTAGAGATAAATGACAGACCGGCGTCCGGCCAAAGCGCCTCACGTGTGGGGCATCGCCGCCGGAACGACCGACATAACCCGGCTTACAGTCTGACTGCATCACCTTATCGCGGCGCCGCGACCCTGCTGAGGGTCACGGCGCTGTTTCTTTTATTCTGTGGGACCGTAAAGCGATGTTTTGTGCAAACTGTAATCTCACAGCAAGTTAAATTTTGATTAATAAAATTTAACACAATATTTTCGGCTATATGCTTGCGTGGTTTGTGCAAAATCCCTACCTTTGCACTCGTCAAATGAGACAGATACATCGCGGGATGGAGCAGTGGTAGCTCGTTGGGCTCATAACCCAAAGGTCGGAGGTTCGAGTCCTCCTCCCGCCACCAAGCCAATCAGACCCCAAGCGGCATTTCCGCGAGGGGTCTGATGCTTTTTGTGGCAATGTGTTTTATGTGGCGTATGTGATTTATGTGACTTATGTAACTTATGTGACGTATGTGCTTTGGTGCAGGCGTTACATAAATTACATAAGTCACATAAATCACATACGCCACATACGTTACATTAATCTCAGTATCATGCCGGGTCAGGCGTTGGCGTAAGAGAGCACGGTGGGGCTTTCCACGTCCACGCCGAATTCGCGGGCGCGCTCAAGGATGGCGCGGGCCAGGCGCGGTTTCAGGTCTTCGGGGCAATAACGGAAATATGCTTCAGCTGCACGCACGTGTGCGGCATCGGGCATGGGGTATTCACGGCGTTCGGGGAGTCCGTAGACGCTGTCGGGCAGTTCTTTCTTTTCTTCGTAGCTGAGTCGGTCATTCATGATTATTTGTCTTTTGGGTGAATATGCAATAGTCAGAGTATTTTTATGCAATGCGTCGCCGGGAGTAAACGCTCCGGAGTGGCGGCCACTCAGACACTCTATAAAATAAAACATCCCCGCGCCGGAATGGTTTCCTTCGGCACGGGGATGTCTTGCGGTCAGATGACCGTTATGTGTCAGATTTCAAGCACGAGCGTCTCAAGCCAGATCGTTGCCATGCCTGCCAGATAGCCTGCGAACGCAAGCAGGGTGATGCGCTTGAGGTACCAGGTGAACGATATCTTCTCGATGCCCATGGCCACGACACCTGCGGCAGAGCCGATTATGAGCAGCGAGCCGCCCACGCCGGCGCAGAAGGTGAGAAGGTGCCAGAACAGACCGTCCTCGACGAAGAGCATGGCGTATGCCGGGTCGGCTGTCATGGCGGCGGTGGCCTCGGTCATCACGGGATACATGTTCATGCAGGCGGCAACCAGCGGAACGTTGTCGATTATCGAAGAAAGCACGCCGATGATGCCGTTGATCATGTACGGTTCGTGAATGTTGTCGTTAAGCCAGGTGGCGAGTTCCTTGAGGATACCTGCCTGTGACAGAGAGGCGACGGCCAGGAGGATGCCCAGGAAGAAGAGTATGGTCGACATGTCTATGGAGCGTACTACCTGCGAGATGCGTCCCTCGATTTTGCCGTCGAGGTCATATTTGCGCACTATAAGTTCAGTGAGCAGCCACAGGAAACCGAGCGACAGCAGGATGCCCATGTAGGGTGGCAGATGCGTGATTGACTTGAACACCGGCACGAACAGCAGACCGGCCACGCCGCAGATGAGAATGGTGACCGACACGCGCGGGTGGTGTGCCGAGAGGACGTAACCCACGCGCTGGTCTGATTCATTGAGCTGTTCCACAGGTTCTGACTTGATGAACCGGGTGGCTATCCATGTGGGGATGGCCACGGCCACTACCGAGGGCAACAGCAGGTTGACGATCAGGTCGACCGAGCTTACGTAATTCTTCATCCACAGCATGATGGTGGTGATGTCGCCGATCGGCGACCAGGCACCTCCCGCATTCGCTGCCAGGACAATAACGCACGCGAACATCCAGCGTTCCTTCTGGTCGCTGAGCATGCGCCTGAGCATCATCACCATGATGATGGTGGTGGTCATGTTGTCGAGGATACTTGACAGAAAGAAGGCCACCAGGGCGAGCACCCACATCAGGCCGCGCTTGTTTTTGGCCTGTATGCGCCTGACAATGATGCCGAAACCGCCATAGCGGTCAATGAGTTCCACAATGGTCATGGCGCCTATCAGGAACACTACGATCTCGCAGGTGTCGCCCAGGGCCACAATCATGTCTTCTGATAAGTTGGGGTCGTGGCCTGCCATGGCGTAAACGGCCCAGAGGATGCCGCACAACATAAGTGCGAACGTGGCTTTGTTGATGTGAAAAACGTGTTCGAGGGCTATGCCGATATAGCCAATGACGAACAGCACGATCATCGTCGCGATCATGTCTTTGTGATGGGAATAATTGGTTGGGTAAAAGGATATTATCTGCCTTTCAAATATGCAGCCCCCACCGGTTGCCGAGTGCTCGGACGCCCCTGGCGGTCGGGTCGGAATCAAGGCAATGCAAAGCTACTGAATAATTAACGAAAAAAATCCATAATTAGACCTTTTGGCGCATTTTCAGACCTTAATGCCAACTTTGTCAATCTGACTGTGCGCAAGCGCCCCCTCGCGGAGGCCGCGAACAAGGTCTATGGAATTATAACGTTAATTATTGTTAAAGTCGGTATAATCTATAAAATTTGATGTATATTTGCACCGCGAATCAGAAATTTTTAGAGCCCTTTTAAAAATTCAGATTTGCGGGAACAAGGCCTTGCCGATGCAAGCGGCGCCATGTTCTGAACGCTTTGCCAACCTTTCGCCGCCACGGCGACGATGAGGATCCACGGGGTCCGCCGGCAAAGACATTTTCCTTCGGGACTTGCAAGTCTATTTGGACGATTTTATATTTGCAGTGAAAGGTAGTCCGTTGTGAAACGCACTATCTGTCCGGGCCGACTGACTCTGTCTCTCGGCCCGGACTTCTTTATGTCACAGCAAATGGTGTACCCGCTGCGCCGGGTGACGGAATTTTTGTAATTTTGCGCACATATATTCTTCTATATGGCAGAGACAGGAAACAACAGCCGGCGCCCCGGGCGGCGGCGCACGAAAAATAAACAACGCAGCGGCATGTCGCGCATGGCGGTAATCGGCGCAATATGCCTGGCGCTGGTGCTATGGGCCGGATGGCAGTCGACGCGATACCTCGCCCGTTACAAGGGGGAGGCAGCCTGGGGCTACATACCTGCCGGAGCCGATGCCGCCGCCGTGGGCGATTCATTGCGCTCGGCGCTGGGCACAGGATTCGGCAATAAGGTGGCCGCGCTCTGGAACGGTGACGCCGCGGTCTCGCGCGGAGCTTACCGCGTGCAGCCCGGGCAGCGTGCCTGGCGTGTGGCACGCGACATATCGCGCGGGCGCCAGACCCCGGTGCGCGTCACGTTCAACAACGTGCGCACGCTCGACCAGCTGGCCGAACGCATGGCCACGCGGCTTGATTTCAGCAAAGAGCAGTTCATCGGCGCCGTGGATTCGATAGCCCGTGCCGAAAAAATCGGTCGTGACACATTCGCCACATACTTTTTGCCCGACACATACGAGGCATTCTGGACCGTGACCCCCGACGCGCTCATCGGCAAGTTCCGCGACAATCATGACCGTTTCTGGACCCCTGAACGCCGCCGGAAGGCGGCAGCTCTGGGACTTTCGCCGGCACGGGTCGCAATTGTCGCCTCAATTGCCGAGGAGGAATCGGCCAATGCCGCCGAGCGGCCGGTGATAGGGCGTCTCTACATCAACCGCCTGCACCGCAACATGCGTCTGCAGGCCGACCCGACGGTGAAATTCGCCACCGGCGACTTCGCGGCACGGCGCATAACCGGCGACATGCTGCGCTGCCCCTCGCCATACAATACCTATCGCGTCGACGGCCTTCCCCCCGGCCCGATACGGCTGGCGTCGGCCCGCACAATCGACGGCATCCTCGACTCGGCTCCGCACAATTACATATATATGTGCGCCAAGGCCGACTTCTCGGGCACCCATGCCTTTGCCGCCGACTATGCCACCCACCAGGCCAACGCCCGCGCATACCACCGCGCCCTCAACGAGCGCAACATACACCGCTGAGCTTTCAGCCTCAATGGCGCGTATGGATATTTGCAAAATATTCAGTAACTTTGCGGAGAGAAAAATCAATCCCCATTTTCAGAATGCAGGAAAAAATAATTATCCTTGATTTCGGCTCGCAGACCACCCAGCTCATCGGTCGCCGCGTGCGCGAACTCAACACTTATTGCGAGATTGTTCCCTACAACAAGTTCCCGCATGACGACGAGTCGGTGATCGGCGTCATCCTTTCCGGCTCGCCCTTCTCGGTATATGACGAGAAGGCCTTCAAAGCCGATTTGTCGCAGATCCGCAAACGTCTGCCGGTGCTCGGCATCTGTTACGGCGCCCAGTTCATGGCCTGGAGCGAGGGGGGCACGGTAGAGCCGGCCGCCACCCGCGAGTACGGCCGCGCCCTGCTTGAGGTTGTCGACGAGGCCGACCCCCTGATGGAGGGCATCAGGCCGGGCAGCCAGGTATGGATGAGCCACGGCGACACCATAACCTCTGTTCCCGCAGGTTTCAAGCCCATAGCGTCGACCGACAAGGTGGCCATCGCCGCCTATCACATCGAGGGCGAGCAGACCTGGGGCGTGCAGTTCCACCCCGAGGTGGTGCACAGTCTCGACGGCGCCCTACTGCTCAGGAATTTCGTTGTAGGTATATGCAAGAGCCGACAGGACTGGTCGGCCGCATCGTTCATCGACTCGACTGTGGCCTCGTTGCGCGAGCAGCTTGGCGACGACAAGGTAGTGCTCGGTCTTTCGGGCGGTGTCGACTCGTCTGTGGCCGCCGTTCTGCTCAACAAGGCCATCGGCAGCAACCTCACCTGCATCTTCGTGGATCACGGCATGCTGCGCAAGAACGAGTTCGCCGACGTGCTCCGCGACTATCAGGGTCTCGGCCTCAACGTGGTGGGTGTCGATGCCTCGGCCAAGTTCTTCGGCGAGCTTGCCGGCGTCACCGAGCCCGAGCGCAAGCGCAAGATCATCGGCAAAGGCTTTATCGACGTCTTTGACGCAGAGGCCCACAAGATCAAGGATGTGAAGTGGCTCGCTCAGGGCACCATCTACCCCGACTGCATCGAGTCGCTCTCGATAACCGGCACCACCATCAAGAGCCACCACAACGTGGGCGGTCTCCCCGAGAAAATGAACCTGCGCCTCTGCGAGCCCCTGCGCCTGCTCTTCAAGGACGAGGTGCGCGCCGTGGGCCGCGAACTCGGCATGCCCGAGCATCTCATCAAGCGACATCCGTTCCCCGGCCCCGGGCTGGCCGTGCGCATCCTCGGCGACATCACCCCCGAGAAGGTGGCCATACTCCAGGAGGCCGACCATATCTTCATCCAGGGTCTGCGCGACTGGGGACTCTATGACCAGGTATGGCAGGCCGGCGCCATCCTTCTGCCCGTGCAGTCGGTAGGCGTGATGGGCGACGAGCGCACATACGAGCGTGCCGTGGCCCTGCGTGCCGTAACCTCGACCGACGCCATGACCGCCGACTGGGCCCGTCTGCCCTACGACTTCATGGCCGATGTCTCGAACAAGATCATCAACCACGTACGCGGCGTCAACCGCGTAACCTACGACATCTCCTCAAAACCGCCAGCCACCATCGAGTGGGAGTAAAAAAGTTTGGTGGTTTCGAGGAAATCAGCTACATTTGTACACAGTTTCTACATTATAACGACAGGCTTGCCTGTTTAACCCACAACTTATTCTGAAAGACAATGGCTTACGTTATTACCGACAAATGTGTTGCCTGCGGCACCTGCCTGCCCAACTGCCCGGTAGAGGCTATCTCTGAAGGCGACATCTACGTTATCGATCCCGATACCTGCATCGAGTGCGGCACTTGCGCTGAAGTATGCCCCTCTGACGCTATCATTCTTCCCGACTGATAATAGAGACCGAACAACGCCAGGAGGCCGGTGTACTCAGCACACCGGCCTCTTGGCGTTTATTATGCGTTTATGGGGGTGGTGGTGAAAACGGCTGCCGTGCCCTCCAGGCCGGTTCAGTTATCGGCCGAGCTCGGCCGATAACACGACAGAGATTGCCAGACTGATGGGGGTGCAGCCCTTTGCCGCCGTCCTGAGAGGGTAGACGCCGGTGGGGGCACCGACGGCCGCCCGCTGCATGGAATCAGTCGGCCAGAATGCCCTGCCAGAAGGCTTTCACATCGGGCCAGCGGTAGAAGGGGAAGGCGTTGGTAGTGAGGCCGTCGACGGCAATCTCGCGCTCGTTGAGCATGAATTTGACCAGAACGTCGCTGCCGGTGGCGTCAGTGCTCTTTTTGGGACGGAAGAACACAATCTGCACGTTGCCGGCCATAGGGGCTATCTTATAGTCACTGTAAACCTCGTGGAGCTTGTAGGGGTCGCCTTCCGAGGCGTGGCAGTTCTCAAGGGCGAGGATGCCGGCCAGGGGAATGAGGTTGCCGTCATGGCCGAAACGCAGGTCAGCGCCACGGGCACCGGGGCGGCTCACCTTGTCGTCGGCGCTGTCAAGGATGTTGCGCAGAAGATTGCGGGCGTTGGCGATGGTCAGGCCTTTCGACAGCGGATGGTTCGAGTTGGTGACGTAGAAACTGTAGTTGTGGCTGCGCCAGAGGTTGAAAAGTTCCTCGGGGGTGAAGATGTCCATCAGGTCGATGCCCGATTCGATGTCCTGCATGTCGACCGCTATCCAGTAGAGTCCCCACATGAGTTCGCCGGGATTCACATTCTTGTGCACGAATACCGAATCAGAGAACAGCGTGGGAATCAGACGTTCGGGGCGGGTCATGTCCTCCTTGAACTTGCGTGTCTCCTCGGCCCACTCGCCGTTGCGGCGGGTGTAGTAGTTTGACTGCGGCGAATGGTAGTTAAGGTAGTCCATGTTTTTCTCAGATGCCTCGCGGTGTATCTGCAGGCGGGGATTCTCCTCTTTCAGGCCTTCGGCGAAGGCGCACATCGAGAGGGCGCAGCGCATCACCACCGTACTGCGGGCGGTCATCTCGGCATTGTCGGGGAATGCCTCGGGGAAAGCACGGTAAAGGCGCCGGGCAATCTCGCGGTGCTGGCGTGCGCCGAGCTGCGAGAGGTCGCCTCCGCGGCGCTCGACCATAGGCCACAGTTTCTGCAGGCGCACGGTCACATCCTTGCCCAGCGGTGTCAGTGCATTGGCCGAATCGGCACGCTCCATCAGTTTCATCACCCATTTATAGTCGTTGTCGCCGATAAGGTAGCGTGATCCGTGACGCGCGTAATGGCTCACATAGAAAGGTTCATAACCTTTGGGAGCCGGAGTGTTGGCACTCTCGGTAACGGGGTAGGCCAGATATATGCCGCCGGCTTTAAGCGGATTTTCTTTTATCTCGTCGAGGGTGGTCTGCGCGTGCAGGGCAAAGACGCCGCACAGCAGAGATACAAGCAAAAGGGCTTTTTTCATGATAAGTATTTGGTGAGAATAGGGAACATCTCCGTTGTGGCAACCTGAGGTGATAGCGAAGGATTTGCCTGACATGATTTCGGAATCAGGTTGCCGGACTATCATAGCTGACCGTTTTTCAACGTGATGTTCCCTATTTTTATTGTTCAGGGATGGTAGAGAGGACCGTTATTTTGCCAGAGTGCGGGGATAGCCGTCGTTCTGCTCGAGGGTGGGGTTGTTGGCAAGCTCATCCTCGGGGATGGGGAAAACGGCACGGAATGCGGGCACGTCGGTGCCGAGGCGTTCGCCACCCTTCCAGTCCCAGTTGTTGCCGGTGGCCCATTTGCCGAAACGGATTAAGTCGGTGCGGCGCAGGCACTCCGAGGCGAATTCACGCTGACGCTCGGCCAGGATGAAGTCAAGCGAGAGCTCGTTCTGCGAGATTTTGCCCGATACATCCGAGCGGACGCCGGCGCGGGCATATTTGTCGCTCATGTAGGCGCGCTCGCGGATTTCGTTGACGAGTTCGAGAGCCTCGGCGGGTGTGCCGCCCCCTCCGCGGAGGATAGCCTCGGCTGCGGTCATGTAGGCCTCGGCCGTGCGGAACAGCGGGAAGTCAATCGAGGTGTAAGTATCGCCCGAGGGGCATATCTTGTCGTCTTTAGTTACATTGCGCCACTTGATGTAGCCGTAGCCACGGGTGTAGGTCGAGGTCATGTTGTCGTTCTCGTCCCAGGTCTCTTTCACCTGGTTGGGAAGAGCGGTCATGAACGATGCGCGTTTGTCGGCCTTCTGGTTGCCCCAGGTGTCGTTTACATCGAACATCACGTCAGAGGGGTCGAAGGCATCGACAAGCGTTGTCTTGGAGCGCACGTTGCCCCAGCCCTTGGAGCCGACGCCGGTCTGGTAGAGTTCGTCCATCGGGCCGTTTACGAAAGCCTTCACATAGAAATTGGTGCCTGCCGAACTCTGGGCGCGCAGACCGTCCTGTACCAGGGGCCAGATGATCTCCTGGCACTGGTTGTTGTCGGCCAGGAAGATGTGGCGGTAGTCGGAGGCCAGGGGATAGGCGTTAGAGTCGATGACCTTGCGGGCATACTTGTAGGCGTCGGCATATCGGTTGCCGCAGCCCCATGTCTCGGCGTTGAGGAAGAGGCGCGAGAGCTGCATCCATGCGGCCACTTTGTCGACATGGCCGTAGAGGGCGCCCCTGGGGTTGGCCAGGATGTCGTCTGAACCGGGTTCGTCGCCGCAGATGGCCATGAGCTCGGCCACTGCATAGTCAAACACCTCTTTGCGGGTGAACTGCACGGGCAGGTCCTTGGGGCCGACTGATTCGTCGATTATGGGCACGTTGGCAAACATGTCGACGAGCTGAGCGTAGCAGTAGGCGCGTATCATGCGGGCCTCGGCGCGGTATTCGTTGCATTTGGGGCCGAGCTCGTCCCAGAGACCGCGTGACTGCAGCTTGTCGGGGGTGCATTCGCGCAGGAACTCGTTGCAGTATGCGATGGCCATGTAGAGTCGCTGGTATGTCCATTTCACCACGGCGGCGTTAGAGGCGTCCCAGTCGCAGTTGAGGCAGCGGCGCAGGCCGTTTGACGGCGAGGGCATCAGGAAATTGTCGGTGCAGAGCTCCTGCATGTAGAAGAGCAGGCGCACGTAGCCCGAGTAGCCTTCGTTGGCGCCTTCGAGGTCGCCGTTGCCGCCGTCGCCGCCCTGCTGGCCGGTGAGGATGAGCGATGCATAGCATTTTGCAAGCACGCCCATGTAGCCGTCAGAGGTCGAGTATACCTGCTGGCTGACAAGCTGGTTGTCGTCGAGCGGCATGGTGTCGAGATCGGAGGTGCATGCCGGCGATACCGTCATCAGGGCGGCTGCCGCCACGATGGCTCCGGCTATGCGTTTGATATATTTTTTCATGTCGTGAATAGGCTTGTGTGGTTAGAAGTTAAGGTTAAGACCGAGTGTGAATGTGCGCGGACGCGGATATACCTCCTTGTCGATGCCCGGGCATGAGCTGTTGCCTGAATAGATCTCGGGGTCGATGCCGGTGTAGGAGGTGATGGTGGCCACGTTCTGCACGCCCAGTGTGACGCGGAGGGTCGAGCGGTTGTTCCACAGGCGGGGGAATGTGTATCCGAGGGTGATGTTGTCGAAACGGAAGAAGTCACCCTTCTCGAGCCAGTAGTCAGAGTAGAGCTGCTGGTTCTCGAAACCCTGGTCGGCGGTGTACTTGAAGATGTTCGAGAAACTGCCCTGGTCAGAGTAGGCCGAGGTCAGGTACTGGTCGGCGCGCAGGTAATTGTAGATATATGAGCCGAACGAGCCGTGGCCCGAGATGGCCAGATCCCAGTTCTTGTAGCTCAGGCGCGTGTTGAAACCGAGCAGATGGGTGGGGAGGCCGCTCTTGCCGGTGGCGTATTTGGTCTCGGTGGGGCTGATGGTGCCGTCAGGCTGCACGTACTGGCCCTCGATGGGCTTGCCGGCCTCGTCGTATGCCTGCTTGGCCAGATAGAACGTGTATGGGGTCTGGTCTACCATGAATACCTGCACTGTCTTGCCGGTGCCCGAGATGGCGCCGGTGTTCACGAAGTTGTAGTCTGAGTCGACGACGTTGAGCTTGGTAATCTTCGACTGCTGCCAGGTGTAGTTGAGGCCGATGCTCCATTCCCAGTCTTTGGTCGAGACGGGCACGAAGTTGAGGGCAACTTCGACGCCCTGGTTGTCCATCGAACCGATGTTGGTGGTGAGCACGGGGGCGTAGTTCACGCCGGCAGGCACGTTGATGGTGTTGAGCAGGTCTTTGGTATGGCGCTTGTAGTAGTCGACCGAACCGAAGATACGGTTGTTGAGGAAACCGAAGTCGAGACCGAAGTTCCATGTGCGGGTGGTCTCCCACTTGATGTCGTTGTCATAGCCGTTGGGACGGTATGTCTCGTACCATTTGTCGCCGAACTGGTATGACGACTCGGGATAAGAGATGGAGTAGGTTGTCATCCAGGGGTAGTCGTTGATGATGTCCTGCTGGCCTGTTTCGCCGTAGCCGACGCGGATCTTCAGGTCGGAGAGGGTTGACTGTTCCTGCAGGAACGGTTCCTGAATCACGCGCCATGCGGCTGCCACCGAGGGGAAGTAGCCCCAGCGGTTGTCTTTGGCGAAACGCGACGAGGCGTCGGCGCGCAGGGTGGCTGTGAGCAGATAGCGGTCGGCGAACGAGTAGTTGAGTCGGCCGTACCACGATACCAGATAGTATTCGGTCTTGTAATGGCGCTTTGCCGAGAGTTCGTTGCCTTCGGGGTCATGGTTTGTGGCGTCGTACTTGCGCCAGAAGTGCTGCCAGCCGTAACCTGCCATGGCCGAGAAGTCATGCTTGCCGCCCCAGTTGTGGTGGTAGTTGGCGTAGGCGTCGAGCAGGAGGTTGCTCTTGTCCTGGATGGAATTGTATACCAGGCCGGTGCCGTCTTTCTGATTGCCGGTGTACATCATGCCGGCGAGTTCGGGCACGGTGCGGTTGTATTTCGAGCGCAGGATGTCGTAGCCGAGGTTGAGGTTCACGCTCAGATCTTCGAGACCGTGTATCTTGTAGTCGAACTGGGCGTTGCCGATCGAACGGGTGACCTTGTTGAGACGGTCCTCAAGTTCAAGCTGTGCGACGGGGTTGTCGGTCTGGATGGCCATGGGGCTGTTGCCGTTCATCCAGATGAAGTAGCCAAGGCCCGGGTCGGTTGCGGCTGTGGAGCTGCCGGTGCGCACGGGGCGGGTGGGGTCGTAGCGCAGGGCGTTGGTGACCACGCCGTTATCGACCATGTCGTTGTGCTCATACGAGAACTTGGCATTGAGGTTCAGGTTCAGGTGGTCGTCGAGCAGTTTGGGGGTGAGAGCCACGCCGGCGGTGAAACGCTGGTATTTGTTGGTGCGGATGATACCGTCCTGGTTGGTGTAGCCTACCGAAACGCGGTAAGGAGTAGTGATGGCGTTGATTTTGCCGGCAACCGAGAGGTTGTGTTCGGTACCGAAGGCGGTGCGGTATATCTCGTCCTGCCAGTCGGTATTGGCCTGATAATAGGTATAGTCGAACGGATCGCCGCCCATGTTCGAAAGCTGCTCGTTGTAGAGCTCCTTGAACTGCGGCCCGTTGGTCAGCGACATGCGGTGCCCCACGTGCTTCACGCCCACCGACTGGTTGACGTTCACCACCGTCTGCCCCATCTTGGCGCGTTTGGTCGTGACGATGATGACGCCGTTGGCGCCGCGTGAACCGTAGATGGCCGTCGACGAGGCGTCCTTGAGGACCGAGATCTGCTCGATGTCGGCCGAGTTGATGTCGTTCAGGTCGCTCACGGCGTCGATCACGCCGTCGACGACGATCAGCGGTTCGTTCGACGCCGAGATCGAACGCGTGCCGCGCACGCGGATCGAAGTCGTGGCTCCCGGCGCACCCGAAGTCGACATGATGTCCACACCGGCGATGCGGCCTTGCAGAGCCTGGTCGACCGACGTGTTGGGCACGTCGCGGATGTCGGACATCTTCACGTTAGAGACCGAACCCGTCAGGTCGGCTTTCTTCACCGCGC
>USKE01000002.1 GCA_900555165.1 uncultured Porphyromonadaceae bacterium
TGCCGGTGGCAACATCTCCCCTACGATTTCCAGCTGCAAAGCAAGCAGCAGCAGGTTGTGGATGCACTGACACGTATCGCCAAGGTGGAGCTCCCCCCGATTTCCCAAATAATCGGTTCGGGAAAAATCTGGGAATACCGCAACAAGATGGAATATACATTCTCGAACCGCCGCTGGCTTTCGTGGGAGCAGATGCGTTCGGGCGAGGAGGTGACCGACCGTAACGGTGCCGGGTTCCATATCACCGGTGCTTTTGACAAAGTGCTTGACATAGACCGCTGTCACCTGCAGGATGACCTGGGCAACCGCATACGTCTGTTCATAAAGAATTACGCCATTGAGAACGGCCTCACATTCTTTGACCTCAGGGCCCAGACCGGCCTGTTGCGAACGCTCATGATACGAATCGCCTCCACCGGCCAGACCATGGCGGTGCTCTCATTCGGCGAGGATGACCCTGCAGCATACAGGCCGTTGCTCGATGCCGTGCGCGCCGAGTTCCCCGATCTCAGCTCACTGATGTATGTGGTAAACACCAAGGCCAACGACACCATAGCCGACCTTGACATCCAGCTCCACAGCGGTAATCCGTTCATCGAGGAGGAGATGGAGGGTCTGCGTTTTACCGTGGGGCCCAAATCGTTCTACCAGACCAACTCGCGCCAGGCCTACCGCCTCTACTGTGTGGCGCGTGATTTCGCCGCGCTTACAGGCGACGAGCTGGTGTATGACCTCTATACCGGCACAGGCACAATCGCCAACTTCGTGGCACGCAAGGCCCGCAAGGTAATCGGCATAGAATATGTGCCCGAGGCCATAGAGGACGCGAAACTCAATGCCGCGGCCAACGGTCTTGACAACACGCTGTTCTACGCCGGCGACATGAAAGATGTGCTCAATGACGCTTTCGTGGCCGAACACGGGCACCCCGATGTGATGATTGTCGACCCTCCACGTGCCGGCATGCATGAAGATGTGGTGAACGTGATATTGCGCGCCGAACCGTCGCGCATAGTCTATGTGAGCTGCAACCCCGCCACCCAGGCCCGCGACATTGCCCTGCTTGATGCAAAGTATCAGGTTACACGCATCCAGCCGGTCGACATGTTCCCGCACACCCACCATGTCGAGAATGTGGTGTTGCTGGAGCTTAAACCGGGGGGCAGTGCCCCTCAGGCCGCGCAGTGAGGTTCGAGTTGTAATAAGCCGGATCGCCGGTGACCTCGCGTCCCGCAAAAGGGGGCAATGTTACCGGCGTGTCGGCCGACGGCAGTTCCACCTCGGCCACACACAGCCCTTCGAGCGCGCCGTGGAATTCGTCGACCTCCCATGTCAGACCGTCGGCGGCCACGATGTAGCGTGTCTTCGACAGCACCGGCGGTTCTGCCACACGGGCAAGCATCTCGGCGGCCTCGGCGACAGGGATATCGAACTCCCACTCGTCGCGCACGGCACCTTCGTTCGGCCCCTTGACGGTGAGGTATGCGCGGTCACCCGCAATGCGCACCCTCACGGTGGCCTCGCGGCGCCGGCTCAGATAGCCCTGGCTGATTTCCGTGCTCCGCACGGCAAGCGTGCGGTATGTATCATTGATTACAAGAAACTTGCGCTCGATTTCTTTTGCCATTTCATTTCCGTATTTATAGTTCCCGATGGCGTTGTAAACCCCGGCTCATGCCTAAAATGTAGGGACATCGCTTTGCGATGTTTAGCTGACAATCAATAATATAACCCGACATGCCGAAGGCATGTCCCTACAATTCGAGGAGTTCAGTAGCCCCATTCGGTGCAAAATTACAAAATTTGACTGCCATAACCGACATAAAGAGAGTATTTGTGACCGTCGGCCTCGCACTGCTTGTGACGCTGGGGGCTGCGGCACGCGATGTGACGATTGAGGTTGTCGACTCCGTGTCGCGCCAGCCTGTGCCGTATGTTGCCGCATACATAACCGGAACATCGCGCGGCGAACTTGCCGACGGTGAGGGGCGCCTCGTGCTGTCGTTGCGCGACGACAAGCCGTCGGTCATCGAACTCTCGGCGATGGGTTTTGCCAAGAAACAGTTGAATGTGCATCAGTCGGTAATCGCGCTTACGGTTCCGTTGTCGGCCGACGGGGTGGCACTTGAGGAGGTGGTCGTAAAAAAGAAACGCGAGCATTATTCAAAGCGCAATAATCCGGCCGTCGACTTCATGCAGAAAATACGCACGGCCGGCCCGCTGACCGACCCTCGTCGCAATCCGTATTATTCATACCGCAAGCACGAACGGCTGTCGGTCGGGCTTAATGACCTGCATCTCAGTGATTCGAGCGGCTCTAAATTTGCCTTTGTGAAGGAGCATATCGACACCTCCGAGATTACCGGAAAACCGGTGTTGCCGATTTCCGTGAAGGAGAAACTGTCGGAAGTCATATACCGTCGCGAGCCGCAATCTGAGAAAGAGATTGTGAGCGCCTTGCGGCAGGGGGGTGTTGACGAAGTGGCTGACCTGCAGAGCATGACAACCCTGCTTGAAGATGCTTTCCGCGAGATTGACCTCTATGACAATGACATAAATGTATTGCAGAACAGATTCGTGAGTCCGCTCTCGCGTATAGCGCCCGACTTCTACAAATTCTATCTGACCGATACCATCTCTGATCCGGCGACGGGCGACAGGCTTATCGAACTGAGTTTCGCTCCGCGTAATCCGGCCTCATTCGGGTTTATCGGGCGCCTGTACGTCGAAACGGGCGACACCACCATGTTCGTTCGCCGTGCCCTCATGGGGGTGCCACCCTCTATAAATCTCAATTTCATAGAGAAACTTCAGCTTGAACAGCGGTTTGACAAGGCCGCTGACGGCTCGCGCCTGAAAGCGCTCGATGATTTCTACATCGAGATTGCAGTAGTGAAGGGTACCCAGGGACTGTACGCGCGTCGCACCACGGCATATGATGACCACTCGTTTGACCGCCCGCAGAACGACGAGCTGTTTGAACGCCTCGGGAATACACTCACCGATACCCGGGCATACGAACGCGACTCGGCATACTGGGATAACGCCCGCATCATCAACATGACACGCAACGAGCGCTCGATAGACCAGCTGATGCGACGTCTCAGGTCGGTGCCGCTGTATTATTATGCTGAAAAGGCGGTGAAGATACTGTTTGGCGGCTATGTCGCTACCGGCAATCCGTCGAAATTCGATTTCGGGCCGGTGAATACACTTATCTCCGGAAACAGCCTGGAAGGGGCGCGTGTGCGCATAGGGGGGCTCACCACCGCCAACCTTTCTCCGCACTGGTTCGCCCGCGGATATGTGGCTTACGGTTTCGGCGACAGGAAACTGAAATACAAGGGTGAGGTGGAATATTCGTTCAACGCCAAACGCTATCACTCGCGCGAGTTCCCGATACACTCGCTCAGACTGACACACCAATACGATGTCGATCAGCTCGGACAGCACTACCTGTTCACAAATCCCGACAACGTTTTCCTGGCGTTGAAACGACAGAAGAACGAGCTCATGACCTATCTGCGGCAGACGAAACTGGAGTACACGCTTGAACTCCCCAACAATTTCTCGCTTGCCGCGTCGGCCGACTGGCAGAGGCAGGAGGCATCGCGTTTCGTGCCGTTCGTACTCGGCGACGGGCGTCGTCTGGGGCATTACGACGAGATGCTGTTTGACATTCAGCTGCGTTATGCACCGGGCGAGAAGTTCTATCAGACAAAGACCACCCGTATTCCGGTTAATCTCGATCCGCCGGTTATCGTGCTGTCGCATACGTTCGCCCCGGCGGGATTCCTGGGGAGCCGCTATACCGTGAATACCACCCGGCTGTCGGTACAGAAACGTTTCTGGTTCTCGGCCTTCGGGTTCGCCGACATACTGGTGGGCGGGGGACATGTATGGAGCCAGGTGCCGTTCCCCTCGTTGCTCACGCCTAATGCCAACCTGTCATACACCATCCAGCCCGAGAGCTATGCGCTGCTGACACCCATGGAGTTCATGGCTGACACATACGCCGAATGGCATGTCACGTACTGGCTCAACGGAGCATTGCTCAACAACATCCCGCTGATCAAGAAACTGAAACTGCGCGAGGTGGTATCGTTCCGCGGATGGGCAGGGGAGCTGTCAGACCGCAACCGGCCCGAGCTGCACGGGAATCTGCCGAAATTCGTCGAACAGGCGCGTGTCACGCCCATGCACTGGCACCCGTATATGGAGATTTCTGCTGGCCTTGACAATATTTTCAAATGCCTGCGCGTCGATTACGTGTGGCGTCTGACTTACCGCAACGTGCCGGGGCGCGACCGCTCGGGTCTGCGTGTGGCACTGCACGTCACATTCTGACAGATGATTACAGAAGGGGAAATTCAATTGGCTTGCCGCCGGCAAGCGAACGCGCCACATCGATGAGGCGCTGGTTGGGCGAACCGCGGAAGAGCAGAGTAGTGTCGCGGTGCGTGAGGTCAAACGGCCCGTCGACCATGACCTCCAGGAACGGAAGAAGATGGCCGATACCGGAGAGCGCAAGCGCCTCTTCCCATGTATAGCCGGTGTAGCACCAGATTTTGTAGCCGAGCGAGTGGAGTCTTTCGGCAAGTATTGCGACTGCCGGCAATTGCAACAGGGGGTCGCCCCCCGAAAGGGTTACATTGAACCCGTTCCGCTCAATAATCTCCACAATCTCGTCAATAGTCATTTCATGTCCCCCGCCCATATCCCACGACTGCGGGTTGTGGCATCCGGGGCACAGGTGGTTGCACCCTGCCAGGTATACCGACGTGCGTAGCCCTGGGCCATCAACAGACGTGCCCTCGACAATGTCGAGGACACGCAGTGTGACAGGTTTTCCGGTTGATGTTGTAAGACTTTGTGCCGCCATCAGATTACTTGTGTACAACGCGGTCGGCAAGTTCGGCGAGTTTGGCCGAATTCCACCTGTCGGTGGTGCCGACAAGATAGCCGGTGATTCGCTGCAGACGGTCGATATGATGGCCGTGGCAGTTAGGACATTCGGTGAGGCCGTCGGTGGCATCCTCATAGCCGCAGTCGAGACAGCGGTTACGGTTATGGTTCACTGAGCAGTAGCCGATGTTGTTGCTGTCCATCAGATCTACGATATCCATGATGGCCTGCGGATTGTGCGTGGCGTCGCCGTCAATCTCCACGTAGAAGATGTGGCCGCCGCGTGTAAGCTCGTGATACGGACCTTCGACCTGTGCCTTGTGGCGCGGAGAGCAATGATAGTATACCGGCACATGGTTCGAGTTGGTGTAATATGTCTTGTCGGTGATTCCGGGGATAATGCCGAATGTCTTGCGGTCTTTTGCAGTGAACTTGCCCGATAGGCCCTCGGCCGGGGTGGCGAGAATCGAGAAGTTGTGGTTGTAGCGTTCCGAGAACTCGTTGGCACGTGAACGCATGTGACTCACGATGCGCAGGCCCAGACGCTGAGCCTCGGGGCTTTCACCGTGATGCTTGCCGGTAAGCGCCACAAGGCACTCTGCCAGACCGATGAATCCGATACCGAGTGTGCCGTGGTTGATGACAGGCTCGATGGTTTCGTCGGGACGCAGTTCGTCAGAGTGAACCCACAGTTTCGACATAAGCAACGGGAACTGCTTGACGAGTGCCGACTTCTGAAAATCGAAACGGTCGCAGAGCTGTCGGGCTGTCAGTTCGAGCAGAGAGTCAAGACGCTGGAAGAAACGCTTGATGCGCTCCTCCCGGTCGGCGATATTCATGCACTCTATGGCCAGACGCACTATGTTTATTGTCGAGAACGAGAGGTTTCCGCGACCTACGGATGTCTTTTCGCCGAAACGGTCTTCAAACACACGCGTGCGGCAGCCCATCGTGGCTATCTCATACAGATAGCGCTGTGGGTCATCGGCGTTCCATTTGTCGTGATGGTTGAATGTGGCGTCGAGGTTCACGAAGTTGGGGAAGAACCTGCGCGCCGTTACCTTGCATGCCAGCTTGTAGAGGTCATAGTTGGGGTCACCCTCAACATAGTTCACGCCACGTTTTTTCTTCCAGATCTGAATGGGGAAGATGGCTGTGGCGCCATTGCCCACGCCTTCATAGGTGGAGTTCAGCAGTTCACGGATGATGCACCGGCCTTCTGCAGAGGTGTCGGTGCCGTAGTTGATTGAGCTGAACACGACCTGGTTGCCACCACGCGAATGGATGGTGTTCATATTGTGGATGAACGCCTCCATCGACTGGTGTACGCGGCTTACCGTGGCGTTAACGGCGTGCTGAAGCCAACGTTCCTCACCCTCGAGACCATCGAGTGGTTTCTTGATGAAGTCGTCAAGTTTGACGTCATAGAGATGCTTCAGGTCATGCCCCGTCAGCTGTTCCACCTTCTTCACCTCTTCGATGAATGACGCACGCACAAACGGCGCCAGGTAGAAGTCGAAGGCAGGGATGGCCTGACCGCCGTGCATCTCGTTCTGAGCGGTCTCAAGCGAGATACAGGCTATTACCGCGGCTGTCTCGATGCGTTTTGCCGGGCGAGATTCGCCATGGCCGGCCACAAAACCGCGCTGAAGGATATGGTCGAGCGGATGCTGAACGCAGGTCAGCGATTTTGTGGGGTAGTAGTCTTTGTCGTGAATATGCAGGTAACCGTTGCGCACGGCATCGCGGGCCTCGGCCGACAGCAGGTAGTCGTCGACGAACGGTTTTGTGGTTTCCGAGGCGAACTTCATCATCATGCCGGCCGGAGAATCGGTGTTCATGTTGGCGTTCTCGCGGGTAATATCGGTGTTCTTCGCCTCGATAATCTCCAGGAAAATGTCGCGGGTCTTTGCGCGGCGCGCTATTGAGCGCTGGTCGCGGTAGGCGATGTATTTTTTCGCCACCTCTTTGCGCGGCGACTTCATGAGTTCGAACTCCACTCGGTCCTGTATCTCCTCGACGGTCATCTGCTCCTGTCCGGAGATGCCGATACGGTCGGCGATTTTCTGCAGCAGTGCCTCGTCCTCGCCGAGCGGGGTGGTGAGCATCGCCTTGCGTATGGCGGCCTTGATTTTCTCCTCGTTGTACCCGACAACGCGGCCGTCTCGTTTCAATACAGTCTGTATCATGGTGTCTGAAGTTTTCCTGATAATTGGGTTATGTATTCATGGCATGCGGGGGCCGGAGAGTATCCGGTACGGACAGTTTCATCCGATTCCGCTTACCGTCTGCAAAGGTAACGAAATTTACAGAAGTGGCAAATTTTTAAACTTACAATGATGAAAAATTTTTATTTTGGAAAACTTTTTGACGTTGATAAAATTTTATCTGTCTGTTATTGTTTTATTTACGAATTTTTTCTGGGAACTGAACGGCATGTCGTCGACCGGTTCTCTTTCGTCCTGGAGAAAGTTTATGCGCGCGAAACGGTTGAGATAGTCGATGTCGGGTTGCCTGAACTGAATGTCGCGCCATGGAATTACTTCATTCCGGTCTGTCAGATATATGGGCACGGGTTCCGTGTATGTGGGGGAAACGAGCGACTGGTCTTCGCGATAATACGGGGTCTGTATAGAGGCCAGTTCGACTATCGTATTGAACAGAGATTTCTGAGTCGAGACGAATTTCTGCGCATTTGATTTGAGGTTTGCCTCTGCGTGTGGACTTACGGCTGTCAGAGAGTCTGAAAGCCAGCATAACGCGCCCACATGGAGCTGTCGCGCGGTCGGGACAGGCGATGCATGCAGGAAAAGATGTCTTTTATCATCGAATATATCCTCGCCGTGATCTGACGCATATATGATGGATGCCCTGCAGTTTTCGGCGCGCAGCATGTCTATCAGGTTTGAGAGCATGAGGTCGGTGTGGCGAATGGAATTGTCGTAGGCATTTATGATGCGGCTGCGGAAAGCCGCATCGGCATCGGGTATGTCATCAGGCATGAAATATGCTTGTTCGCGGTCATACCGGTCGCTGTATAGGAAATGTGAGCCGTAGGTATGAAGTATGATGAACTGTTTTGTGTTGTGCTTGTCAAGTTCGGCCTTTACAAGAGGGAGCAGTTCGGTGTCGAGAGCGGCTTTCCCCGGGGCATTCCCGCTGATATAGTGTGTCACGTCGGCCTCGTCGCCGAAAAACTGTGTATATGACCGATTGGGGGTCTGGTTTGAGAAGAATGCTGTTTTGTATCCGGCTTCCTTGAATGCGGTGATCATGCTTTTATAGCAGTAGATCGAATCGAATGCCTGGGCGCTTGCCGCGCTTATGAGCAACGGCACGCTTTTGTGTGTGGTGTTGGATTCGGAAAATGCTCTCGGAAAATAGGTAAGACCTGGCTGCCGACACACTATGGGTTTTGCTTCCCTTCCTTCCCCTCCGAGCTGCCAGTTCTCGCCGCGCGATGTCTCGCCGACGACCACCACATATATCTCGCGGCGGTCCGCAGGAGCCATTGATTTCGCGCTGTATGTGAAGTTGCGCGATGTCTCACCGTATTCCGCATACTGCCGGGTGCGAAGGCGGGCTTCAAGCAGATTATCACACACATTGACCGGGAATGTGGTAAGTGCGAAATCATAAGCAGGGTCAACAATGCTGATGATCGCGCTCACTGCCAGCCCGATGCCAAATGCCGCCAGCCCCATGACTCGCAGGAGCCTGCGGAATCCGGTATCAAGTCTCAGGTGCTTTGCCATGCCGACGGCTCCCCATACCAGCGCCGTGACATAAAGCAGACCCACCAGACAGAGTGCGCCGACGAGGTTACGCAGAAGGATTGTCGCTTCTGAGAAACTGGTCGTGAACACGTTCAGAAACATATCCACGGCAATAAGTCCGCGCCCATAAAGATTCAGGAGTACAATCTGGAATGCCGCTAAGATCATGAACGGCAACATAAACCATGCCGTCAGCCCCACACGTTTTATGAGACTTGTCAATATCATGTATGTGCCGCCCGCCATAAGAAATCCGGCGATGCTGTCAGGCCAACTCCATCCCTCGGTAAAAGGGAGCACGGCGTTTGGTATGAGCAGGGTTGTTATGATCCAGATGGCCAGCATACGGCCGTCGGAGAAAAATTTCTTGATTAATGAACCTGTTCTTTTTAATAATCCGTCCATTGCTCTGTCATTTTAAAATGATTCATTCAACCCGAGTGTAAACTCGAACGAGCGTTTGCCGAATCCGACGTCGGCACGCACATTCACCCGTTTCTTGAATTCCCACCGGTATCCAATGCCGTAGCTTGGCAATAACGTGTGCCAGTTGATCTGCGACATCCGGGAAAATACCGATCCAACGCCGCCCCATACCACTATGGAGTTACGACGGTATACGTGCTGGCGTATCTCGGCCACAAAATCGATTTCCCCTTTGTCGCGGTACCTGTCGGTATAGTATCCACGCATGGCGTCTGTGGCGTTGAGCGAAGGGAGGAGCACCCAGGGGGTGTGTTCCGTGGATCCGGCTCCGTGAATCTGGAACGCGCACACGCCCGACTGCCAGAAACGGTGATACCAGGCCGCGGTGAGTTCGGTCACCGAAAACAGATTCCTGTTGCCGAACATCGGGGGGTAAAACAGCTGCCGTATGCCCACGTTCACGCCGGTAGTGGCGTTGGTGGGGAAATCGCGCGTGTCTATAGAGAACATGAATCCCGCGCCGTAGTTGAGCGAGCGCAGTTTCAGTCCGTCCCAAAGTTCGGGTTTCTGCATTTTTGTGGCCTTGGCATAATAGAAATCGAGTACCGGGCCTATGTATATGTTATGTGGCAGATGCCACTGGAATTCAGCGAGCACGCCTGATTCAAGCAGGGTGTAGTCAGACTCGTTGGCCTTGTTCGCGCCGTTGGCATATCCGATGCCCCAGTATTTTGAGGGGAGATGGCAGAAATTGGCGTCGTAGACTATGCGGAACTTATCGTTTCTGAACACATGGCGCCCTCTGATGCCGACGCGGTACATCCCCTTGATAGACCCCTGTGCGTAGACAGACATTTCTGACTGGGGGGTGGTTTCCTTCGGGCCGCCATGATAAAGGCCGGCCGCTATCACCGCCACATTCAGGCTTGTCGATGACGAATAGCTGGGTCCCCCGAGGAACGAGAAATCTACCTTGCGGTCAGGATGCTCCTTGTTCGTATCGTCAAGGTATTCGATGATTCTGTCAATCAACGACCTTTTGCGATGTATCACATACAGCGTGTCGGGCGTTTCCGTGACGACGGCAAGCGAGTCGGCTGTATTTTCGGCCGATAGCAGGCTTGTCTGTGCCGATGCTCCCGCAGTAGCGAAGGCTAAGCCCAGGAGACATAAGATGATGTGGCGCATTATGGTCATGAGTGCCCTGTGTAGGTTCATTACAAAATCTCGGCAAAGTTAGCTAAAAATGCCGAAAACTCACTAACTTTGTAGTGACGAAGAGCAATTCCGAATAACATTGTCAACCTATGCGCCAACCGGTAAAATATAATTGCAGACTTGTGGCACAGGCACTTGTGGCATATGGCGTGCGGCATGTGGTCGTGTCGCCGGGGAGCCGCAACGCTCCGCTGGTGATGGCCGTGACGCGAGCCGGCGCATTGAAACCGGTGTCGGTGATTGACGAGCGGTCGGCCGCTTTCGTGGCGCTCGGTCTCGCGGGGGTGACAGGCGCGCCTGTGGCGATGGTATGCACCTCAGGCTCGGCAATGCTGAATTATTCCCCGGCATTGGCCGAGGCGTATTACCGCAAACTTCCACTGATGGCTGTGACGGCCGATAGGCCTGGGGTGTGGATCGGGCAGGATGACAGCCAGACAATCCGGCAGCCCGGAGCGCTGGCAAATGTAGTAATTGACCAGTGCTCTCTGCCGGTTCTGGGCGATACCGTCGAGCCTTCGGATGATAGCATGGCTCTTGCCAGACGTGATGCCGTAAGGACTTTGAACCGTGTACTGACTGCGGCTGTAACCCATCGTCGGGGACCGGTTCATATAAATATTGAGATTGATGAGCCGCTTGGCCTTGAAACTTCGATAGATGAGAATATCCGTGAGTTTCAGAAAATCGACACGGTTTACCCTGACCCGAAAATATCAGTCGCCACGGCCCGCATGCTGGCCAATGAGCTTTCGGGGCGACGGGTACTTGTGTTCGGCGGTTTCCATGCCCCTGACGCCCGGCTGAGCGCCGCTCTGAACCGGCTTGCGGCTTTGCCGTCGGTTGTGGTAGTAGCCGAGGCGCTGGCAAATGTACACGGCGCCGGAATCATGCAGTTTACCGACGGCATGATGAAACGGAGCCCCGAACGCCCCGATGTCCTGATAACATTCGGCGGTGCGCCGGTGTCGCGTATATTCAAGGAATATGTGCGAATGGGTGATCTTGAGCACTGGCATGTCGGGGCCAATGACGCCATTATAGATATGTCGCTGAATCTGACGCGTCGCATCGAGATGCATGCCTCTGATTTCTTCAGCCGTTTCGCCGGGGCCATGTGCCACGGTACCCGTTGTGTGCGACCTGATTCGTTCAAACAGTCATGGCAGTCGGCGGCTGAAAATCACCGTAGTGATGTGGCCGGATATGACCGATGGCCCTGGTGTGGATTAAGCGCTATCGGAGCCCTGATCGATCTATTGCCGGACACAGCAAATATCCAGCTTGGCAACGGACTGAGCGTGCGGCACGCCCAGGTGTTTGACCTGTGTCGGTTCCACCGTGTTGACTCAAACCGTGGCGTCAGCGGTATCGACGGCTGCCTTTCGACGGCTGTCGGCGCTGCGCTTGTCTACAAGGCGGGGCCGACAGTGGCCGTCGTCGGTGATATGTCGGCTCTTTATGATATGGGTGCGCTTGCCACCGTGCGGTTGTGCGATAATCTTAAGATTGTGGTTGTCAATAACAACGGCGGCCAGATATTCCGCACAATCAAGGCTACGCGCGATATTCCCGAAATGGAGGAATTCCTTGCCTGCCGCGTTCCGGATTACCTCAGGTCGACTGCATCGGGATTCAACATACCTTATATGGCCGTCACAGACCGCGACACGTTGCAGAAAGCCCGCGAACTTCTCGACACCCCGGGCAACTGTATCATAGAGATATTCACAGGCGCCGGCACAGATGATTATGGCCGATGTGGCCTCTGACTTAGAAATTGTAAAAACAACATCACATATACAATATATGCAACGCAACTGGGAAACCATCAAGGAATATGAGGATATCCTTTTCCAGAGATACAAGGGTATCGCCAAGATAACGATAAACCGCCCCAAGGTCTACAATGCCTTCCGGCCCAAGACCAATGCCGAGATGCTTGACGCCATGCAGATATGCCGCTCGAATCCCGAAATCGGAGTGGTGGTGCTGACCGGCGCGGGCGACAAGGCGTTCTGCTCGGGTGGCGACCAGAATTACAAAGGGCAGGGGGGCTACATCGATGCCGACGGCACCCCGCGCCTGAATGTGCTCGAACTGCACCGCGCCATCCGGTCGATACCCAAACCGGTTATCGCCATGGTGAACGGTTATTCAATCGGCGGAGGCAATGTGCTCAACGTGGTGTGTGACCTTTCCATCGCCTCGGAAAACGCACGTTTCGGCCAGACAGGCCCTAAGGTGGGCAGTTTCGATGCCGGGTTCGGCTCATCGTACCTTGCCCGCTGTGTGGGGCAGAAAAAGGCTCGCGAAATTTGGTTTCTCTGCCGCCAGTACACCGCTCAGGAGGCGCTTGAAATGGGCATGATAAACGCTGTCGTGCCGTTCGACCAGCTTGAGGACACTGTCGTGGAGTGGTGTGAGACGATACTGAAACGCTCGCCCATGGCCATCCGCATGATCAAGCGTGCTCTGAATGCCGAACTCGACGGGCAGGCCGGTTTAATGGAGTTTGCCGGCGACGCTACTCTTCTCTACTACCTTATGCCTGAGGCACAGGAGGGCAAGAACGCTTTCCTTGAGAAACGTGACCCCGATTTCGAACAGTTCGGCAAGTTCCCGGGCTGATAAGTAACTATTCAACAGACGTGTTAAAGGCTCAATGGGCACCTTACACCCTGCGGTTTCTTGAAACGGCGGTGACGTCGCGTCAGCGGATGCAGGTGAAGGATACATTTTTTGTGCGTGTGTGGGACGACTCCGCCCCCGAGGTTTACGGGGTGGGGGAAATACCCTTGTTCCGCGGACTCAGTGCCGAGGATACTCCCGGTTTCGATGAGTTTCTGACCCGGACATGCAGGGAAATCGGCAATGCAGTGTCGGTTGCCGATGTGCGTTTGCCCGAAGTGTCGTCGATACGGTTCGGTTTCGAGATGGCGCTCCGTGATCTCGCTGCCGGAGGGTGTCGACTTTATTTCGACACACCATGGGCGCACGGCAGATCACGCCAACAGATAAACGGACTGGTCTGGATGGGCGACCGCGACACCATGGCCGGGCGCATACGTCAGAAACTCGATGCCGGTTTCCATTGCGTGAAACTGAAAATCGGGGGCATTGATTTCGCCCAGGAACTTGATCTGCTCAGACTAATCCGCCGGGAATACGGCCCAGAAGATATTGAACTGCGCCTTGACGCAAACGGCTCGTTCACACCGGGAAACGCCGTGGAAAAGCTCAAGCGGCTGTCGGAATACCATATACATTCGCTCGAACAGCCGATAAGAGCCGGAAATCCGGAGGAGATGGCCCGCATCTGTCGGGAATCACCGATAGACATCGCACTTGATGAAGAACTGATCGGGTTCCGTAGCGCTGATGAAAAGCGGCGGTTGCTTGCCGCTGTGATGCCACGCTATATAATTCTGAAACCGGCATTGTGCGGCGGTTTCGCGCAGGCTGACGAGTGGATTTCTACAGCCCGAGAATTCAATATCGGGTGGTGGGCCACCTCGGCGCTTGAGTCGAATGTGGGCCTGGATGCCATTGGCCAGTGGGTGTCGCGTTACGGGCCTGACATGCCGCAGGGTCTCGGAACCGGACAGCTGTATGCCAACAATATCCCCACGCCGGTGTATCTTGACGGCCAGTATATCTGCCGCGAGGGAACCCATGATTACAGAATCCCGGAAATGGTATGGAACAGCTGATTCTGACGCCTGAGGGTGAGCGGTTTATGGAAGAGTGGGGGAGCGGTTGCCCCCATGTGGTGGCGCATACGTCAGGCTCGACCGGTACACCCAAAGAAATCAGATTGCCGAAATCAGACATGATACATTCGGCGCGCGCCACCAACCGGGCGTTCGGTATCAATGCCGACTCGTTGCTTGTCTGTCCGCTTTCAGCATCATATATTGCCGGTAAGATGATGATTGTCAGGGCTATCGAGGCCGGTTGCCGGCTGGTGATGGAAAAGCCGTCGAACCATCCGCTGTCTGACGATTACGGGGAGATAGACCTGTTGCCCATAGTCCCGGCGCAGATTCCCGGACTGCTTGACAGCAAATATGTTCAGCACGTCAGAAACGTCATCATCGGTGGGGCGCCAATTTCCGCGCGACAGGAACAGCTAATCTGCGATACCGCGCCGTTCCGAGCTTTCGCCACATACGGTATGACCGAAACTTGCTCGCACGTGGCAGTGCGTCGGTACGCCGGAATTTACCGCAATGCCCGGTGTGTCATTCAACGTTGACGCCCGCGGCTGTCTGGCAATCCATTCTGACGGAGGATACAGTTTCGGCCGTCTGCAGACCAACGACGTTGTCGATTTGCAGGACACGCACACATTTATATGGCGTGGGCGCGCTGACAACGTGGTGATTTCCGGAGGCCTCAAACTTTTCCCCGAAGAGATTGAGGAAACTGTCTCTGCTGCCATCTCGTTGCCGCCATTCTTTATTGCAGGGCGCCCATCCGACAAATGGGGTCAGGAACTGGTGATGGTAATAGAGCGCCCCGATTCTGCATCCAATTCTAACGATTTCCCGAAAGCAATCGCATCCAAAGACATCCGGAAAAACCCCGGTACTGTTTTTGAAAATCTCACGTCCGAATCATTGATGGCTATTCTCCGGAAGATTCTGCCATCCGTAAAACGTCCGAAAGAGATTATCTTTGTCTCACAAATCCCACGTACATCCTCCGGCAAACTGATCCGCCGCCTGTCGTGAGGTTTGTGCAGTCATACTACTGAGGTTTTAGCAGAAATCCTCAAGACTGCCTCTTATTTCTAAAGACCTGCCAGGGCTTGTCACTACCGACGAGTCCCCTGGCTTTTGTTACAGAATCATGATTATGTAAAATTATATAAGTAAAACCTGGAGATGCAAATGATTCTTGGGTGGGTAATGAATTCTGCCTCCCCTCTAAAAAAAGCAATGGGTATTCCAAAAATTGTATCGTTATCATTGTAGGGACATCGCTTTGCGATGTTAGAATAGCATTTGAGTTCAAGCGTCTGCAACATCGCAAAGCGATGTCCCTACGATATTTTGGAGGTTTCTGGGGACAACAGTAATATTCAATATAAAAACCGAAAACGCGATTTAAGCACGTTTTCGGTTTTTTTGTTGATTTAATCAGTTTTATTTGGCGGCGATGACCTCGATTTCGACGAGGGCGTTTTTGGGGAGCTGTTTAACGGCGACGGCCGAGCGTGCCGGATACGGAGCCTCGAAAGCCTCGGCATAGACGGCATTCATGGCGGTGAAGTCGTTCATGTCTGCGAGGAATACCGTGGTCTTTACAACATTGGCCATAGTAAGACCTGCGGCCTCGAGTATGGCTTTGACGTTGGCAAGCGACTGACGTGTCTGTTCGGTGATGCCTTCGGCCATCTCGCCGGTTGCGGGATTCAGGGGAATCTGGCCTGAGGCATAGATGAACGGGCCGCAGTCTATGGCCTGGCTGTAGGGGCCGATTGCGCCGGGTGCTTTCTCGGTAGCGATCTGAGTTTTCATAAATTTTTATGTTTAAGGTTGAAGTTATTGATTGTCAGAGATGTGAGCGGCGTCTTGCCGGCATCCTGATAGTAGTCTTTTTCGACTTGATCAATTATCTTGTTCAGAGTTGCGAAATTTCTGTTGAAGTCAGGGATAAAGTCTTTTGTACCGGTCTCCCCTACTCTCTGCAGTACGTCGCCCAGAGTGAGGCTACCGGGATCAACAGCAGGTGCGACGGCCAGTGCGGCCTCTTCACCTCCTGTAACGACACGCTGCACAAGCTTACATTGTATTAGATGGTTTACAGCCGCTGTCACAAGTGATATCGGCAGTCCGTAAATCATGGCTATCTCATGATCTGTCAAGGCTTTTTCACCTTTTTCAAAACGCTGGGTAATGACTGTCATCACGGCAAGGGTAATGCGGCGGCGGTAAACGGCCGAAATTTTCTCGATCTGGTCCGTGAAACTGAACTCAAAGATGTTCTGCGACGAATAGCATAGCACCGCCCCCGATAGTGTTATCACCCACACGAGCTGCAGCCACAGCAGCAACAGTGGTAACAGCGAGAATGAACCGTAGATGGCATTATATTTCGTGACATACAGCTGTCCGGTAAGAAAAAGCCACTGCAGTATGACAAATGCGGTACCGGCAAGTACCCCCGCCAGAATAGCGTTCTTGAACTTCACCTTGGTGTTGGGTATGAGCATGTAGGTGCCGGCGAAGAAAAGCCATGTCAATGCAAGCGAAGCCAGATCAAGCAACCAGCTCAATCCTTCGGTGAGGAACTTTATGTGGATGAAATTCTGCAATGCCGTAGACATGAACACGTTTATACCGCTGGCGCATATCATCAGTACCGGCAGAATGAGGAAGATGGCGGTATAGTCGGTAATCTTGCGCCACAGCGAGCGTCCGCGGGCCACACCCCATATCTTGTTGAATGAATCCTCGACGGTCGAGATGAGCGATATGAGTGTCCAGAGCAGGAATAGAATGCCGATGCCTACAAATATCCCTTCTGACGACTGTTTCAGATAAGAGTCGACAAATGTGAATGCCGTCTCAAGAGCCTTTCGCTGAGCCGGGAGGAAATTGAATAGCTGTGTCTGCAACAGGTTCTGGAACCCGAATCCCCTCCCGATGGCGAAAATCAGTGCAAGCGCGGGCACAATAGCCAGCACAGTCTGGTATGTCAGCGCCGAGGCACGCATCTGCAGGTCGCTGTTGAAAAACGACCTGAGCGACAGGCTGATTGTCTTGAGCACGTTGACCCACCATGACCGGCGCGTGTCGCTCCATACGCCTGAGACAGTGTATTCGTAGAACTTGACCGTATTGTCAAACAGCCGCTGCCAGAACCCTTTGCGGGGCGTGGCATCGGCTGTCTGGGTATCTTTCGGTTGAGTGGCTTTTGACATATCCTTTCGGGGGATTATGACAGCGCCGGGCTGTCGATATCGCAAAGTTACTCAATCAAAACAATTATACGGCAATCAGGGTTGATTATTTTTCAATAATATATGTGCGGTGGGGTGCGGCGAGGCCCTTGAGACGTCCGTTTTTCACTTTGAATTCGTAGCCGTAGACCTTGTCGGTGTATGTGCCGGCGGGGAGTGCGGTGGGAACATCCACAAAGTTGGCAATGCCCGAGATGTTTACCACTGCCGCGCCTTTCTTGCCGCGGTTCACTACAAGCACCTGACCGTTCTCGCTTGTCCGGATGTCTTCTTTCTGGCCGGCCATGTGTTTGCGGAAATTGTTCACGGCCACCACCTCCGGGTGGAAGAACTCGTCATTGCCGCGGGCGCCCAGGATGTTGTCGCCCCAGTAAGCCTCGCGGGTCGAGTTCATGGGACGCGAGAAGAACAGGGGCACGCCGTTCTGACGGGCGGTAAGGAATACCCAGCCGGTGCGGATCTGGTCGTCGGTGAGTCCGGCGCTCTCATGGGCATTACAGTATGTGTCGTGGCTCTCGACCCAGGTTGTCAGGAATTCGGGTGCGGCGGCGTGGCGCCAGTCCTTCAGGTCAAGATCTTTGGCTGTACCCTTCTCAAGAGCCTCGCGCAGCACATGGCCGTAGGACGAGGCGGTCTGCCCCATATAGTCGGCATACTCAGCCTCGGGCACGTTGCGATCCTGCAGAATCTCGCCGTAAACGAAAAGTGAGTCATAGGGCAGGGCGAGTTTCACACCCTTTACGGCCTTGCGGCCGGTAGCAACATCCCAGAAGTCATTTTCCTTCACACCTGATGCGGCGTCGACGGGGTCTGAATGTACGCCGATGTGCTTGGCGGTGTCATAGCGGAAACCGCGCACGCCCATGTTCAGCAGGTCGTTCACGAATTCCATGTAGTATTTCTGGAACGCGGGGTTCTCGGTGTTCACGTCGGGCAGACCGCCGGTACCTTCGAGCGTACACTGCGCGCGGTCATTGTAGTCGCGTATGGCCACGAGACCGTTCGAGTGGTACATCTTGTCGCGGCCACCCACGGCTTTGTAGAATTCGGGGCTGACGGCATCGATGTCAAATGCGGTGTGGTTGGGTAGCACGTCAACGATGACCTTGATGTTGTATTTGTTGGCCGAGTCTATCATCTCCTTCATCTGCTCGCGTGTGCCGAGGATGGGGTTGCCGACCTTCCAGTCGGTGGGCTGGTAATAGTAATACCAGTTTCCCTCTTTTGCGTCGAAGATTTTTTTGTTCGCACCCTCGGGGCTGTAGCAGTTCTGCACGGGCGAGGTCTGGATCATGGTAAATCCGGCATCGGCGATTTTCGCCATATTGGCGGCCATGGTGGGGAAATTCCAGCTCCAGGCGTGCAGGATTGTCTCGGTGTTGGTGGCGTCGGGGTTGTGGTTCATGCGGTCTTTGGCGGCGAAAGGCAACGCCACAAGGCCCGTCATGGCCAGTAATGTAAGTCTTTTCATGAATGTAAGGATTGATATTAGGTGTGATAATGTACGGTCATGGTATCGAAGTCGCAGACGCAGACGTACATACGCATGTATACAACGGCGACAGCCGCGACTTATTGTAAGCCGCGGACGTCGCCGTGTTCAACGTCTGAGTGTTTTTGAGCCACAGCGTCAGGTGGAGAATCAGCTTTCGGGAGCAGCCTCCGGAGCGATGAGCTTGTAACCTTTGCCGTGGATGTTTATAATCTCGATCGAGGGGTCATCCTTGAGGTGCTTGCGCAGTTTGGTGATATAGACATCCATCGAGCGGGCGTTGAAATAGTTGTCGTCGATCCAGATGGTCTTGAGCGCGTAGTTGCGTTCGAGTATCTCGTTGACGTGGGCGCAGAGCAGGGTCAGCAGTTCAGATTCCTTGGTGGTGAGTTTCGTCACCTTGTCGTCGATGAGAAGTACCTGTTTCTGGGTGTCGAAAGTGAAACGCCCGATTTTGTACATCGTTACCTCTTTCCCCTTCTTGCCCTTGACGCGGCGCAGAATGGCCTCGATGCGGAATACAAGCTCCTCCATAGAGAACGGTTTGGTGATGTAGTCGTCGGCACCGATCTTGAAACCTTCGAGTATATCGTCCTTGATAGTCTTGGCTGTCAGGAATATGATGGGCACCTCCGAGTTCACGGCGCGGATTTCCTGGGCCAGTGTAAAGCCGTCTTTCTTGGGCATCATCACGTCGAGAACGCAGATGTCGTATTTGCCTTTGAGGAACGCCTTGTAGCCTGCCTCACCGTCGGCATACAGGTCGGTATTGAACCCTTTGGCCTGGAGGTATTCGCGCAGGAGCATGCCCAGATTCTCATCATCCTCGCAAAGGAGGATTCGCATACGGTCGTCCATAGTTGTTAAGTTTTTTATATTATAATTCTTAAATTATCTGAATTGTTCACGACTCTTTAACATTTTTGTCGTCATCGGCCGTGTTATCCGGCTCGTCTGCCTCGGATGCATCATCTTCGGCACCCGAGAGCAGCGGCAGGGTAATCGTGAACGAGGTGCCTCGGCCGAACTCGCTGTCGACCTTTATCTGTCCGCCCATAAGGCCGGTCATCTTGTTCACGTATGCCAGTCCGAGGCCGAACCCTTTGACGTCGTGGCGGTTACCGGTAGATACGCGGTAGAACTTATCGAAAATCTTCTTCAGGTCCTCCTTGCGTATGCCTATACCGTTGTCGGCTATGGTGATCTGCAGACGGTCGCCGGAGATGTCGCGTGTGGTGATGCCGAGTTTCAGCGGCTCATCCTCCTTGCGGTACTTCACGGCATTGTCAAGTAGGTTGAAGATCACGTTGGTGAAGTGCATCTCGTCGACATTGACTATAGCGTTGTCGGCGTCGAGATGCGCGTCGAGGCGTCCGCCGTATTTCTCGACCTTAAGTCTGAAGGTGTTGATTACGTTCGAGATTACCGAGTTCGCGTCGACATCCTGGAACCTCAGGGTGGCCTTGGTCTTGTCGAACATCGACATCTGCAGCACTTTCTCTACCTGGAAACGCAGACGTTTGGTCTCGTCGTTTATGACACCCGAGATATGCTGGAGCATGGCGGGCGACTTGCGCACCGAGGCATCGTTGAGCATCTGCGCGGCCAGCGAGATGGTCGAAATCGGGGTCTTGAACTCGTGGGTCATGTTGTTGATGAAGTCGTTCTTCATCTCGGTGAGTTTTTTCTGCCTGAATGCCAGTATGATGGTGTAGAGAAACACAATCACCAGGATGAAGGTGAAGATGAACGACGGAATCATGAACTTTACCGAACTCAGGATATATTTCGTTTTCGAGGGGAAATATACCTTCAGGTAGTTCTTCACCTGCTGGGGATCGTTGCGGAAGAGCGACTGCACGAACATCGAATTGTCGAGCGCGGTCGATTCGGTGCTTTTGAATCCGGCGGTCTGGTACAGAGCATGCCCGTTGCGGTTCACCACAGCGAACTCGAACGGCAGTTCCAGGCCGTTGTTCACAAGCTCTCGCCTTAGGTAATTGCGCACCGCCGTAGAGTCGGCGCGCTCCTCGATGGGGCGGTCGGCCGCCTTGTTCATGATGTTGATTATCACATCGTCGATTACCCCTTTCTGGTATAGGTACTGCCCTTTCAGTTCCTCGCGCATTGAATTGTAGCTCGACTCGAGGGCATCAGCCTGACTGCGTTGCAGATTGTAGATCTTGTCGGGATTGGCACGCAGGGTCACGTCGCCCGTGAGGCCGCTGTGGGTGGTGAACGAGTATTTTACGCCACCAAGCCGCGAGGAGCCTCCATACTGCGACGAAAGCGACACCGATTCTACCTGCGCCACATCCTCCTCAAGGAAATATTTTGCCTCGTCCTGCTCAAGCAGTGACGACACCGCATACAGACTGCGCCTTACCCCCTCGGTAAACTGGTCATCGCGCATCCTGATCATGCTCTCCATATACATGATCTGTATATAGAGCAATCCCAGCAACGTGAGGGCCATAAGCACAGCCAAAAGCCATATAGTGGATTTCTTCATCGTCTAACGAATGTTACAGTAAGCTAAAGAATGTATCTGCCGCGCCGTGACCGTGTTTGCAATTAGCACGGAGGCGTTGACAAAAACGCGACACGATTTAACACTTCGGCTCAAAATTAACATTTCAGGCCCGTTTTAACAAATTATTTTCGATATTTTTCTGCATTTGGTTGGTTTTCCGTGTATTTTTGTGGCGTAATGTCAGATGAACGCCTCCTGATTGGAATATAAGCACGGATTTTTGTAATTTTGCAGCCGATTCGGAGGCCGTTCCCCGGCAGTGTAGTCACGGAGAGGTCTCCTGCTTGCATCTGATGAAAAGTAAAGACAATTTAACACCTGACTCCCCTGCTCTGACATCCGGGAAAGTCCCGCCCGGCACAGACGAGCGACACTTGTGCTGGCGACTCTTCTCGTCGTTCGTGCGCATCGGCGCCTTCACTTTCGGTGGCGGATGGGCCATGATTTCGCTGATAGAGCGCGAGGTGGTCGAAAACCGCCGCTGGATTCCGCGCGAGGAATTTCTTGACCTGCTTGCCGTGGCCCAGTCATTGCCCGGCATACTGGCTGTGAACATCGCTGTTGCCGTTGGCGACAGACTTAAAGGGATGCGTGGCTCGGTGGCAGCCGCGCTCGGCACCATTCTGCCCAGCTTCTTGATAATCCTGTTGATTGCCGTTTTCCTGACCCCCGACCTGATTCAGCACAACAGAGTGGTATCGTCGGTATTCATGGGCATCAGGCCGGCGGTTGTGGCTTTGATAGTGGTGCCGGTAATCAAGTCGGCCCGCTCGGCACGGCTCGGATGGAAGACGCTCTGGATTCCCGTAGTGGTGGCACTGCTCATCTGGTCGAAAATACCCTGGGTCTCCAACCCCATTTTATTTATAGTGATTGGCGGAGTCTGCGGCTGGTTGTGGCTGCGGCGCCAGGAACGACGCCTGTCGACGGCGGCATTAGACCGTAAGGAGAAGGAGGAGGGAGTATGATTTACCTGCGTCTTATATGGAGCTATCTTAAGATAGGACTCTTCGGTTTCGGCGGCGGATATGCCATGCTGTCTCTGATCGAGAACGAAATTGTCGGCCCGGGCTGGATCACCGAAAAGATGTTTACCGACATCGTGGCGATCTCGCAGATGACCCCGGGCCCCATAGGTATCAACTCGGCAACCTACATAGGATATGCCGCCCCGATACATGCCGGATATACCTCACCGCTATGGGGCCTGCTCGGGTCGGTAATCTGCACGTTTGTGGTTGTGCTGCCGTCGTTCCTGCTGGTGGCTTATACGAGCCATTTCATCAGGCGACACAAAGAGAGCGTGACAATCAGGGGCATATTCATGGGCCTCCGACCTGTGGTGATAGGACTGATCGCGTCGGCGGCACTGCTGCTCATGAACGGCGAGAATTTCGGCCACGGGAGCCGCGAGATTCTGATTTCGGTCATCATAGCCGTAGCGGCTCTGGCCGTGAATCTCACCACACGCATACACCCGATACTCATCATAGTGCTCTCGGGGCTTGCCGGTTTCTTTATCTACTACTTCTGACCCTTACAGTTATGACATACGACCAGACTATCGAGTTCCTATACAGCCAGACCCCGCAGTTCCAGCAGATCGGGGCTGCCGCCTACAAGCCGGGGCTTGGCACGGTCATCGCGCTTTCAGAAAAATTCGGCAACCCGCACAGGCGCCTCAGATGCATACACGTCGGGGGGACCAACGGCAAAGGGAGCACCGCCCATTCACTCGCATCAGTATTGCAGGCCGCCGGTTTCAAGGTGGGGCTGTTCACATCGCCGCATCTTCTCGATTTCCGCGAACGCATACGCATTAACGGCAACATGATACCGCGTGAGGAGGTCACGGGATTTGTGGAACGGTGCCGTGAGTGCGACGCACTTGCGGCGAAACCCTCGTTCTTCGAGCTTACAACCGTGATGGCTTTCGACTGGTTTGCCCGCGAGAAGGTTGATGTGGCCGTAATCGAGGTCGGACTCGGCGGACGTCTCGATTCCACGAATATCATTACCCCGGAACTGTCGGTCATTACCAATATCTCGCTTGACCATGTGGCCCAGCTTGGCGACACGTTGCCGCAGATAGCCTCGGAGAAGGCGGGTATCATAAAACCCGGTGTGCCCGCTGTCGTCGGCGAGGCAGACGGTAATGTACGGGAGGTATTCGAGCGCAAAGCCGCCGAAGTCGGGGCACCCGTGAGATTTGCCTGCGACGGCGGCATTTTTACATCGGGAGGCGAACCGCAGTTCACAAAAACTGCGCAAGGCGAGCGTCTGACGGCCGTGACCCGCACATTCGGGCCGGTGGAGTTTGAGCTTACCGGTGACTGCCAACAACGGAATCTCGCCACCATAACATGCGCGCTCGAATTATTGAAAGAGAGTTTCGGCATTACGCCCGATGCCGTAAGGAAAGGTCTGGCCACTGTCAACGAATCAACCGGTCTTGCCGGCAGATGGATGACTCTTTCGCAAACACCGCTCACCATCTGCGATACCGGCCATAACATCGGTGGTTGGGAATGGCTCGCCCCGCGCCTGGCATCGCACAAAGGGAAACTTATAATGGTAATCGGTTTCGTGAACGACAAGGATACCTCACATATCCTGCCCCTTATGCCGCACGATGCGGAATATATCTTCACCCGGGCCTCCGTACCCCGTGCCCTGCCGGCCGAAGAACTTGCACTCCGTGCCGAATCAGCCGGACTGCGGGGACGCACGGCTCCCGATGTAGAGACTGCACTTGTCATGGCACGCGAGGCGGC
>USKE01000003.1 GCA_900555165.1 uncultured Porphyromonadaceae bacterium
CCACACCGGTAAGTGTCTCCAATGTACGGATGTTACGGCCCTCACGACCGATAATGCATTGACTCTGTTTGGCCGTTCACCCGAAAATCAGTAACTTTGCACCCAGATAAGAAAGATAAGAAAGCAAAGCCAATCACCACATGATAGCTACCTCCAATTTAGGAATACAATTCGGTAAAAGAGTTCTTTTTCAGGATGTGAACCTGAAATTCACGCACGGCAACTGCTATGGCGTGATCGGTGCCAACGGCGCCGGCAAATCGACGTTGATGAAAATCCTGTCGGGCGAGCTTTCGCCCACACACGGCAACGTGACAATGGGCCCGGGCGAGCGTCTCTCGGTTCTTGAGCAGGATCACTTCAAGTTCGACGACCAGACGGTGATGAACACCGTGCTCCAGGGTCATTCGGTGCTCTGGGACATCATGGAAGAGAAAGACGCCCTCTATGCCAAACCCGATTTCTCGGACGCCGACGGCATCCGCGCCTCTGAACTTGAGGAGCGTTTCGCCGAGCTCGAGGGATGGAACGCCGAGGCTGACGCCGCGGCACTCCTTTCCGGCCTGGGCATACGCGAGGACCGCCACCAGATGCTGATGCGCGACCTCACCGGTGCCGAGAAAGTGCGTGTGCTCCTGGCGCGCGCCCTCTACGGCAACCCCGACAACCTTCTGCTCGACGAGCCTACCAATGACCTTGACCTCGACACCGTGGCGTGGCTCGAAGACTATCTCTCGAAATTCGAGAACACGGTGCTTGTGGTCAGCCACGACCGCCACTTCCTCGACTCGGTCTGCACGCATACGCTCGACATCGACTACAACAAGGTGACACTCTTCGCCGGCAACTATTCGTTCTGGTACGAGTCGTCGCAGCTGGCCCTGCGTCAGCAGCAGCAGCAGAACAAGAAGGCCGAGGAGAAACGCAAGGAACTTCTCGAGTTCATACAGCGTTTCTCGGCCAACGTGGCCAAGTCGAAACAGACCACCTCGCGCAAGAAGATGCTTGAGAAACTCAATATCGAGGAGATCCAGCCTTCATCGCGCCGCTACCCCGGCATCATCTTCACCCCCGAGCGCGAGCCGGGCAACAAGATTCTCGAGGTGCACGGCCTCACAGCGCTTTCGCCCGAAGGCGAGGTGCTGTTCAAGGATGTGAACTTCCAGGTCGAGAAAGATGACAAGGTGGTGTTCCTCTCGCGCGACCCCCGCGCCATGACCGCCCTGTTCGAAATCGTGATGGGGAACCGCAAGGCCGACGAGGGTACGTTCGAGTGGGGCCAGACCATCACCACAGCATATTTGCCGCTCGACAACTCGGCGTTCTTCAACACCGACCTCAACCTTGTCGACTGGCTCTGCCAGTTCTCTGACGACTCGTCGGAAATCTATCTGAAAGGTTTCCTCGGCAAGATGCTCTTCTCGGGCGAGGAGGTGCTCAAGAAAGCCTCGGTGCTTTCCGGCGGCGAGAAGATGCGCTGCATGATCGCCCGCATGATGCTGCGCAACGCCAACACCATGGTGCTCGACACACCCACGAACCACCTCGACCTTGAGTCAATCCAGGCGCTCAACAATACCCTCAAGACATTCAAGGGGAACCTGCTGTTCGCCTCGCACGACCACGAGTTCATCCAGACCGTGGCCAACCGCATAATAGAGCTTACCCCCAACGGCATAATAGACAAGATGATGGACTACGACGACTATATCACAGACGAGAAGGTCGCCGCAGCCAAAGAACGTCTCTACGGCCGATAATATCCACACGACACAACCCTCATACGATTATGGTAAAGCATATAGTGACATTCAAGCTCAAGGGCACGCCCGAAGAGCGCCTGGCCGTAGCCCGCGATTTCCGCGACGCGCTGATGAAACTGCCCGCGACGATCGACTGCCTGCAGTCGATGGAAGTGGGTATCAACGAGAACCCCGCTGAAAGCTGGGATCTGGTGCTCACGGCCGTGGTGCTGACCATGGAGGATGTGGCCGTCTATGCCACACATCCGGCACATGTCGCCATCATAAAGAACCACAAGGACTCACGTGCCTGTGTGGATTATAATTTCTGAAAATCCATCACTTTCAATACAACATACCCGTGATTGCTTTCTTTAAAAAAGGAACCAGTGAGTTCTATGCCGTCGAGGCCGACCACAAGCTCGACAAGCTCGAACTCGAAAAGCTCACATGGGCTTTCTCAGGTGCGAAACCCCTGAGCGCCACATCTGTCAAGGGCACATTCGTGGGCCCCCGCCGCGAGATGATAACCCCCTGGAGCACAAATGCCGTCGAGATCACCCAGAACATGGGCCTTGAGGGAATAAGCCGCATCGAGACATTCACACGCGTGCCCGACGGCCAGGAACCCGTTTTCGACAAGATGCTCCAGCGTGTCTATGACGGTATCGGCCAGCGTGTCTTTGCCGTCGACCGCAAGCCCGAGCCCATAGTCCACATCAAAGACATACACGAGTATAACCTCAGCGAAGGGCTGGCCCTGTCGGCCGACGAGGAGGCTTATCTTACCTCGCTCGCAAAGAAACTCGGCCGCCCCCTGACCGACTCGGAGGTGTTCGGTTTCTCGCAGGTGAACTCTGAGCACTGCCGCCACAAGATTTTCAACGGCACGTTCATCATCGGCGGCGAGGAGAAACCTCAGTCGCTCTTCAAACTTATCAAACGCACATCGCAGGTCAACCCCAACTCGCTGGTGTCGGCCTACAAGGATAACGTGGCCTTTGTGGAAGGCCCGAAAGTCGACCAGTTCGCACCGGTCAACCCCGACCGACCCGACTATTTCAAGGTAAAGGAACTTGACACGGTAATCTCGCTCAAAGCCGAGACACACAACTTCCCCACCACAGTGGAGCCGTTCAACGGCGCCGCCACAGGCACCGGAGGTGAAATCCGCGACCGTCTCGGCGGCGGACGCGCCTCGCTCCCCATTGCCGGAACAGCCGTCTACATGACCTCATACCCGCGCCTCTCCGAGGCCCACAAATGGGAACTGATGATGAATCCGCGCGTATGGCTCTACCAGACCCCCGCCGAGATTCTGATCAAGGCCTCGAACGGCGCCTCTGACTTCGGTAATAAGTTCGGCCAGCCGCTGATCTGCGGCTCACTGCTCACGTTCGAACATGACGAGAACGGTCGCCTTTACGCCTACGACAAGGTCATCATGCTTGCCGGCGGTGTCGGCTATGCCGCCAAAGACCAGGCCATCAAGGGGCATCCCCAGGCCGGGCAGAAAGTGGTGGTGATGGGTGGCGACAACTATCGCATCGGCATGGGCGGCGGCGCAGTGTCGTCGGTCGAGACTGGCCAGTATGCAAACGCCATCGAGCTTAACGCCGTACAGCGTGCCAATCCCGAGATGCAGAAACGCGTCTCGAACGTAATACGCGCCCTCGCCGAGGGTGAGGACAACCCCGTGGTGTCAATCCACGATCATGGTGCCGGCGGCCACCTCAATGCCCTTTCCGAGCTTGTTGAGGAGACTGGTGGCAAAATCGACCTCGACGCTCTCCCCGTCGGCGACAAAACCCTTTCTGCGAAAGAGATTGTCGGCAACGAGAGCCAGGAGCGCATGGGGCTGGTAATCAAGGCCGACGACATACCCTACGTGGAGCGTATCGCCCAGCGCGAGCGCGCCCCGATGTATGTGGTCGGCGAGACAACCGGCGACGACAAGTTTGTGTTCGAGGACAAGAACGGTGTCAAGCCCATCGACCTGGGCATGGCCGACATGTTCGGCAACTCGCCCAAGACCGTGATGCGCGACGAGACTGTGAAACTGACTTACAAGGATGCCCCCTATGACCCGGCCCGTTGTCTCGAGAACCTGACTTCGGTGCTCGCGCTTGAGGCCGTGGCCTGCAAGGACTGGCTCACAAACAAGGTGGACCGTTCAGTGACTGGCCGTGTGGCACGTCAGCAGTGCCAGGGTGAGATTCAGCTCCCTCTAAGCGACTGTGGCGTGGTAGCCCTTGACTATACCGGCCGCCACCTCTATCGGCCATGCCCCGCAGGCCGCTCTCGCCGACTCGGCGAAAGGTTCCGTGCTCGCTATCGCCGAGGCTCTTACAAATATCGTGGGCGCGCCGCTCACCGACGGCCTGAAGGGTGTGTCGCTCAGCGCAAACTGGATGTGGCCCTGCAAGAATCCCGGCGAGGATGCCGCGCTGTATGCCGCCGTGCAGTCGTGCAGTGACTTCGCCTGCGCCCTGGGCATAAACATCCCCACCGGCAAGGACTCGCTGTCGATGACACAGAAATATGGCACCGACAAAGTCTTCGCTCCCGGCACGGTGATTATTTCGGCCGGCGCGCAGACCGACGACGTGCGCAAGACAGTGTCGCCCGTCCTGCAGAACCGCAAGAACTCCGAGCTCTATTATATCGACTTCTCTGCCGACGCCCTCCGTCTGGGCGGGTCGGCTTTCTTCCAGGCACTGAACCATGTGGGCGGCGATGTTCCCACGGTCAAGGATGCCGGATACTTCAAATCGGTGTTCAACGCCGTGCAGACCCTTGTGAAGACCAACCGCGTGCTTGCCATGCACGATGTGTCGGCCGGTGGTCTGGTCACCGCTCTGCTTGAGATGGTGTTCGCCAATACAAACGGCGGTCTTTCAATTACCTCCGAGGGCTTTGTGGCAAACGGCGAGATCGATGCCGCCAAGATCTGGTTCGCCGAGAACCCCGCAGTGGTGATTCAGGTAGAAGACAGCAAGCGTCCGGCAGTTGAGAAGATTCTCGAGACAGCCGGCGCCCGTTTCTGGATTCTCGGCCGTCCGTCGGCAGAGCGCACACTCCTGCTTGAGCATCAGGGCTCCGAGCATCTTGTGGGCATTGACCACTGCCGTGACGTATGGTTCCACACCTCATATCTGTTCGACGCAATCCAGTCGGGCAACGAGTGTGCCACCGAGCGTTTCGAGAACTACAAGCGTCAGCCCCTGCGCTACGCTATCCCCGCGTCATGGAACGGCAAGCTCGCCGACCGCGGCCTGAAACTGCGCCGCGACAATACATCGGGCGTCCGCGCCGCCATCATCCGCGAGAAGGGTGTGAACGGCGACCGTGAGATGGCCTATTCGCTCTATCTGGCCGGGTTCGACGTGAAAGATGTGCACATGACCGACCTCATGTCGGGGCGCGAGACACTTGACGACGTGAACATGATTGTGTTCTGCGGCGGTTTCTCAAATTCCGACGTTCTCGGTTCGGCCAAGGGGTGGGCCTCGGGTTTCCGCTGGAACGAAACCGCCCGCGAGACACTGAAACGTTTCTATGCCCGCGAAGATACCCTTTCGCTCGGCATCTGCAACGGCTGTCAGCTTATGGTTGAGCTGGGCCTGCTCTCGCCCGAGGGAGCACCCGACAATGCCCGTCCGCACATGGAGCACAACATCTCGCACAAATTCGAGTCGCAGTTCGTGGGTCTCACCATCCCGGCAAACAACTCGGTAATGCTGAAGTCGCTCGCCGGCATGAAACTCGGCATCTGGGTGGCTCACGGCGAGGGCCGTTTCATGCTCCCCGGCAAGATGGCGAACTACAACATCGTGGCCAAGTATAACTACGCGGCATATCCCGCCAACCCCAACGGTTCGCGTTATGCCACGGCGGCTATCGCCTCGGCTGACGGACGTCATCTGGCCATGATGCCCCACCTGGAGCGCGCCATCTTCCCCTGGCAGTGCGCATATTATCCCGCCGCCCGCAAGGCCGACGAGGTAACCCCCTGGATCGAGGCCTTCGTCAACGCCCGCGAGTGGATCGAGAAGAACGCGAAGTAACCGCCACCGGCCACCCGCCCCCACATACGTAACATCCGCCACATAAGTTACATAAGTTACATCCCCACCGCACAAAACAAACCGGCACATTCCGAAAGGGAATGTGCCGGTTTGTTTTGTGCGCTAACGCTGCAGATAATGTAACTGATGTAACTTATGTGGCGTATGTAACTTATGTTACTTATGTGAATCAGAACTTGTATCCGACGGTGAAGACGAGATTGGAGTTGTTGTCGGTGACCTTTACCTGGGGGCCGTCGGTCCAATATCCGTCGTATTCGGTGAAAGAAGTGAATGCGTGGTACTCAGACGAGCGGTGACGCAGCACGTAAGCCGCATCGACATAGAACCCTTTGTAACGGTAGCCGATACCGACCGAGTAGTTCTGTATCGAGTTGTCGAACGTATAGGCCACGTTGGTGCCCGATGTGTAAACCTCAACGTCGTTGTCGCGCACTTCGGGTTTCACCTGAGTGCCGGTATAAGAATATCCGGCGCGCACGCTGAACTGGGGGGTGACACGGAACTCGGCGCCGATACGGAATGTGCTTGATGCCTTGAAGTAATCCTTGATGTCCTGGTTGAAGTAATCATATTCGGCACCGTAGTCATCCTTGGTCTTCATGTCGCCGTAAGCGTCATATTCATAGTCGGCGCTGATTATGGCGCGGCCGCCGATCACACCTGCCAGACCGAACATCAGTTTCCACGGCGAGTGCAGGTTCCAGTCATATACGGCCAGGTCGGTCTCCTCGTCACCTTTGACTCCTGACGAATACTGAAACGAAGTAGCGGCGTCATAGCTTGTGGTGAGCGACCAGTATGTGGGGGTATGCACCGCCACACCGAAACGCAGTTCGTTTATCGGTTTCAGTATCACGCCGAACTTGGCGTTGACACCCGAGCCAGAAATATGCTTGCGGTTATAGAGGTCGAAACCGCCGTTGCCCTCAACGATGCCCATTGATGCATTGGCAGGAACATTGGCGTGGTCAAGCGATTCGCCATACCAGGCGTTCTGGGTGAACGACAGGTCAGTGATGCCCAGGGCGGCGCCCCAGTAGAATACGTTCGACACGCTGCCGCCGAGGTTGATGGAGTATTCGTCGATGTAGCCGCGCTCGTCGACATTCATGCCGGCCGTGCCCGTGGTGGGCCTGATCTGCGGATTGGCATCGACGGGATACTGCCACAGTCCGTTGTACATGTCGGTCTCGAACATCTGGCCGGTCTTGTCGTCATACCCGGTTACCGGCGTGATCATGCCCGAGTTGTATGCCAGCACCGACAGCCACGACGGGGCGTCGGGAGCGTTGTTCTGGTACGGGTTGAATTTGGTGTCGTCGTTGAACTTGAGATCCTCGGGGTTGACACCGTCGGTAAACGAGGTGATATAGTTGCTCAGCGATGTGTTGAGCTGCATCCCCGATGCGCGGTATCTTCTGTGGAACGATGCCTGGCGGTTGTAGGATACGCCCCATGACAGGGTAGAGCCCGAAGTGCCGCCGAAGTTGAATGTGCCTACATAGCCGAAATTGTTGACATCGACATGTGTCTGGCTCATCGATGTGCCCCCGGTGACACCGGGGCCCGAGGTCTTGGAGTTCATCATGTTCACGTCAAACGTGAAACCGATATCCGAGCCGCGGTAGACACCGATGCCGGCAGGGTTCTGCGTCAGGGTCGACAGGTCGCCGCCGAGTGCCGTGAACGCGCCGCCCATCGACATGAACCTGGCGGTTCCCCTCAGCTCCTGTGGAGCGAGGTTATATGCGTCGATGGCGCTTTGTGCCATCATGGCCGCAGGCATCAGAGCCAGTGCGGCGCCTATATACAGTTTTTTGGCCATAGTCTTGGTTGAAAGTAGATAGATCAGAAGAAGATGGATCAATTGCCGTCAGGCATGTCAGCGACCTCTGTGACCGCCACCGCCCGAATAGCCGCCGCCTCTTGACGAGCCGCCCGAGAAACCGCCGCCACTGCCGCGCGATGAACCGCCGGTCGAGAATCCTCCGCTGCGTCCGCGGTTGTATGAGCCGGTTGAATGGTTGCTGTTATAGCGGTTGGAGTTGTTATTGTTGTTGTACGACGGTGTGCGGCTCGGAGTCGCGGGCTGACGGTTGTACCCTTCGCGTCCGCGCTGATATGAGCCGTTGACAGACCCCGCGGTGGTGGGACGTCCGACGGGCGACTGATACCCCGGGCGCGATGTGTGGGTGCCGGTGGCCGCACCTGTCGAGGGACGGCGTCCGTTTGAGTTGGCTATGGTGTTGCGTCCGCGGTAGCCGGGACGTCCGGCGTTGGCGGCATTGCCGTAATAGCTGTTGCCTGCGCCGGGACGGTTGGGTCGTGTGGCGCCTGTGGGATTGTTGTAATAGCGGGGTGCCCAGGCCCACGACGGGCCGCTCCATCCCCAGCCGCCGGGATAACCCCAGCCCCATGCTCCGGGATAGCCCCATCCCCACGACGGGCCCCAGGCCCATGACCAGCCGGGCGACGACCAGCCGAATGACCAGTACCAGGGATCGTACCACGACGAGTAGTACCACGGATTGCCGTACCAGCCCCATGGACGGTACCATGAAGAGTAGCCGTACCAGGGCCATCCGGTACTCACATTTATTGTGAGCGATGTGTCGGGCTGACCGGCGGCAGCGGCATATCCTTCGTTGTATCCGTTATTGTATGCATCGGCATACTGGTCATCATCCTGATATGCCTCCTGGGCCACTTCCGAGCCGTGGAAACGCGCCAGGTTCCTGGTGTTGGCCATATTGCCGGCGGCAAGCGCCTCGAACTGTTCGAGCGTTATGGAATCGCCCTGGGCTTTGTCGGTTGCCGGCGCGTGACGATTGTATTCGTCAACGTCGCGAGTCGAACCGGCAACGGGCACATAGCTGTCGGCGCTCTGGAAATCGCCTACATTGTCCCAGGGCACATAACCCGCACCGTCATAATAATACTGGCCCGAAACGGCAGGGCGCGTCGACTGCGTCTGCGTCTTCCGCGGAGTCTGCTGTTTCTGCTCTTTTTTCGCTTTGGCGGGGTCGTAGTAGATATCATCATCATAATACGACTGCGCCATCACTGCCCCCGTGCCGACCATGGCGGCAAGAGACAGGGCTGTAAGTCGTTGTGTAAGTCTGAGATGTTTCATATTGCTTAGACCATCGGGGGCGCCAAACGTTTAACGCCCTTTATGGCTGTGTGCACAAAAATAACAAATATCCCTGACAGTTTGCTCATTTTTCGTCTCTTTAACAATATTTATTAGCAATAGGAATGATTGAAACATAACCGGAGGTCATAAGTCTGGAATCAAAAGATTTCGGATAGGATGTCCGGCATACAAGAAAACTGTGCCGGAAAACGCATCAGACGTTTCCCGGCACAGTCAGTATCTATGTGTTTTCAGTTGTCAGTCGGTTTTGCGGCAAGGGGGTTATTCCTCCTCGATGACAGAGGCACCCGGTTTCATGTCGTATGAGGTCATGGCGATGGTGAAACCCCAGTAGATGAACGACAGGGCGGTCAGGAACGATACCATCCATTCGTTCTGCCAGTACGATGCCTCAAGGAAGAAGAAACCGATGATCATCAGGAAGATGCCGTTGAGCAGGTAGAGCCACCAGTAGCGGTTGCGGCGCGTCGACACCGAGGCGATGATTGAGGCGATGCCCCAGAAGATGAACACGATGGCGAGGAAGTAGGGGAACACGATCTCAGAGAGCAGCACGGATCTTACGAGGCAGAAACCTACGAACAGGTCAATCACGCCTCCGGCAATCCACCATCCCCATCCTCGTGGTCTGTTTATGCCGGCTGCGGCGCAAAGCTGTACGATGCCGACCAGTACCAGCAGCCAGCCGAAAATCTGTGAGGCAACGGCAAAACCGATTACCGGCCAGAACCAGTAGCAGAATCCGCCGATTACAAAGAGTATCCCCACGACGAGCAGTACCCACCAGTAACGGGACTGACCCCAGAAGTTTAACGATAGAGCTTTCATGACTTATGTATTTAATAGTTGATTTTACGTGTCGTTTTCATATCCGGCGTCAATGCCTTACAGCCTTTACCGTCGGTTTGATATTATAACACGCCGTTTATAAAAATAGTTGCAAAAATTTAAATTTTTGGTTATAGCGTGAAAAATCGGTAAATTTGCAGGTTCTATATGTAGCCCCGGATGGGGCCGAATATCAGGATCCGAACAGTTACTTGAAATACATAGATGATATATCCTGACAGTTTTGAACGCAAGATAGGTTTTGACGCTGTAAGGCAACGGCTTGACCGGCTTTGCCTTACCGGTTCGGGGCGCGAGCATGTGAACGACATGGCGTTCATGACCGGTTTCGATGCCGTGAGCCGCGCCGTCGGCGCCACTGCCGAGATGCTTGCCATACTTGGCGGCGACACTGATTTTCCGCTTGGCGGACTGCATGACATCTCGGCGCCTGTAAAGCGTTCGCTTGTCAGCGGTGCAGTGGTGTCGGCCGAAGAGTTCCGCGCCATTCGCCGCACCATAGCCACCATAGGCGAGGCCGTGGCGTTTCTTGCCGCCTCGCGCGACGATGACGGATCCACCCCGTACCCCATACTCTGTGACGAAGGGCATGACCTTGAGGCCTTCCCGGTTCTGGCACGCGAAATCGACCGTGTGGTCGATGCCGGGGGCAATGTGCTTGACACCGCTTCGCCGCAACTGGCGAAAATCAGGTCAGAGCTGGCGCGTGTCAGCGCCACTGTAAACTCCATATTGCGCCGTGTGATGAGCCGTGCAGTCTCGGAAGGGTACCTCGACAGCGACGCCACCCCGGCTGTGCGCGACGGCCGTCTGGTGGTGCCTGTGTCGCCGATGAACAAACGGCGCATCCCGGGCATCGTGCATGACGAGTCGGCCTCGGGAAAGACATATTTCATCGAACCAGCGGAGGTGGTCGAGGTAAACAACCGTGTGCGTGAGCTGGAGCTTGACGAGCGGCGCGAGATTGCCCGCATACTGGCCGAACTCACGGCAGTGCTCGGCACATACGCCACTCCGCTCATGGTAAGCGCCACGAAGATGGGGTGGTTCGATTTCGTGCACGCCAAGGCACGCTATGCCCGCGAAACCGATGCCGTAATGCCTCACCTCGCCCCGGCTCCGGAGCTTGAATGGTACCGTGCGGTGCATCCGGTTCTGCTTGAGTCGCTGCGGCAGCGTAACCTTTCGGTGGTGCCCCTTGACATAACCCTATCGGCCGAAAACCGCATACTGGTGATCTCAGGCCCCAATGCCGGCGGCAAGTCTGTGACGCTCAAGACCGTGGGCATAGTGCAGTACATGCTGCAGTGCGGGCTTATCCCCACCGTGGCCGAGAACTCGCACATGGGCATATTCGGTGACATCTTCGTCGACATAGGCGATGACCAGTCGATAGAAAACGATCTGTCGACCTACAGCTCGCATCTGGCCAACATGCGCCGGTTCGTCACATCGGGGCGCGATACGTCGCTGATGCTTATCGACGAGTTCGGCGGCGGCACAGACCCGCAGATGGGCGGCGCCATCGCCCAGGCCATTCTCGGCGAACTGAACGCCAGGGGAATGTGGGGCATCATAACCACACATTACCATAATCTCAAGCAGTTCGCCTCAGAGACACCCGGCCTGATCAACGGGTCGATGCTTTACGACCGGCAGAAAATGCAGCCGCTGTTCCGGCTGTCGATCGGAACGCCCGGCAGCAGTTTCGCTCTTGAGATTGCCCGGAAGGCCGGTCTGCCCGGAACCATCATCGACCGTGCCGAGGAACTGGTGGGAAGTGAATACGTGAACCTCGACAAATATTTGCTCGACATAGCGCGCGACCGCCGGTACTGGGAGAACAAACGCCAGGCAATCAAACTGAAAGAGCGTAAAATCGAGTCGACACTGCAGCGTTACGAGGCTGATGCCGACAACCTGCGGCAACACCGCCGCGAGATACTTGCTGAGGCAAAAGAGGAGGCCCGCAAGGTGCTCGAAGGGTCTAACGCCTCGATAGAGCGCGCAATCCGCGAGATCCGCGAGGCACAGGCCGACAAGGAGCGTACCCGTGAGGCCAGACGCCAGCTCGACGCAGAGAAAAAGGCGCTCATGACCGACAACCCGTCGGAAAACGCCCTTTTGCGCCGTGCGCCCAAGACAAAGAAAAACCGCGAAAAGGCTGAGCATGTGGCCGCCGACACACGCCCCCTCGCCGTGGGCGATAACGTGCTGCTTGACGGCGCCGGTACTCCGGGCAAAATCCTTGAGATCTCCGGCAAGCAGGCCACGGTGGCTTTCGGGATGCTGAAGACACAGGTGAAACTCAACCGTCTCAAGCGCACGATGAAATCGCCCCCCGGACTGCGGCAGGGCGGCCTCGCCACCACCCCCACGACTGTGGTCAGCACCGGCTCTTCGGCTCTCGACTTCTCGACACAGCTTGACGTGCGCGGCATGAGGGCCGACGAGGCGATACAGGCAGTGACATATTTCATCGACGACGCCATACGTTATTCGCAACCCACCGTGCGAATCCTGCACGGCACGGGCACCGGCGCTCTCAGGCTTGCCGTGCGGCAGTATCTCGATACTGTCAGCGGCGTGCGATCGTTCCGCGACGAGGATGTGAGGTTCGGCGGCGCGGGAATAACGGTAGTCACACTTGATTGAATACTCTCTCCCGATCTATCATTAAGAATACATGAGACTTTCAGATCTGAACGGCGGCGAGACCGCTGTCATAGTCAAGATACTTGGTCACGGGGCATTTCGCAAGCGCGTGATGGAGATGGGATTCGTTAAGGGACGCGAAATCACTTCGGTGCTGTCGGCTCCGTTGCGCGACCCTGTGAAATACCGCGTAATGGATTATGAGGTGTCGCTCAGGCGCAGTGAGGCCCGCATGATCGAAGTGGTGCCTCTCGACGAATATGAACGCCACCGCCCCGAGTTCAAGGGGACGGTCGACGCCGACGACTCGCGCCGTGACACCGCGCCGCGCATCCACCCGCTCAACGCCATAAACGTGGCGCTGATCGGCAACCCCAACTGCGGAAAGACATCGCTCTTCAACATCGCATCGGGCGCGCAGGAGCATGTGGGGAACTATTCGGGCGTCACGGTCGACTCCAAGACCGGCTCGTTCGACTACAAGGGGTACCGGTTCAATATCGTCGACCTACCCGGCACATATTCGCTCTCGGCATATTCGCCCGAAGAGCGGTATGTGCGCAAATACCTGAAGGATAACAATCCCGATGTAATCATCAACGTTGTCGACGCGTCTAACCTCGAGCGTAATCTTTATCTGACCACCGAGCTTATCGACATGGACCATTCCATGGTCATCGCGCTCAACATGTACGATGAACTGCGCCGCTCGGGCGCTAAACTCGATTACAAGGCGTTGGGCCGGATGATCGGTGTGCCTATAGTGCCTACGGTGAGTCGCACTGGCGAGGGGATAGACCACCTTTTCGATACGGTGATAGATGTTGTTGAACGTCGTCACAAAGATGTGCGTCACGTGCACGTATCGCTCGATAACGACCTTGAGGAATCACTTACCGAGATCAAGGATGCCGTGAAACGTGACAAGTCGGTCGACCAGCATTTCTGTCCACGTTATATCGGCCTTAAACTGCTTGAACATGACCCTGACATCGACGCGCTGGTGAAGGCGTCGGCCACAGGCGACAGTATCCTGGCCATGCGTGACCGCGCGGTCGAGAACCTGCACCGGCTCCACCCCGAGCAGGAGGTATCAGACATGATCGCCGACGACAAATACGGTTTCATCGCCGGCGCTCTTGCCGAGACGATGGTGAAGGGGGAGCAGCAGCAGGCCGACGCCACACGCACCATCGACGCGCTGGTGACCAACCGCCTGTTCGGATTTCCGCTGTTCCTGCTGGTGATGCTGTTCATATTCTGGGCCACTTTCTATGTGGGCCAGTACCCTGCCGACTGGATCGAGGCCGGGGTTGACTGGCTTGCCGGAATGGTAAATACCCGTATGCCGGCCGGCCCGTTCAAAGACCTGCTTGCCAACGGCGTTATCGGCGGGGTGGGGGGCGTCATAGTCTTCCTGCCAAACATACTGATACTGTTCTTCTTCATCTCTTTCATGGAAGATTCGGGGTACATGGCTCGTGCAGCGTTCATCATGGACCGTCTCATGCACCATATCGGCCTGCACGGCAAGTCGTTTATTCCGCTGGTGATGGGTTTCGGCTGCAACGTGCCCGCCGTAATGGCGTCGCGTGCCATCGAGAGCCGTTCGTCACGCATCATCACCATACTGATCACACCGTTCATGTCATGCTCGGCGCGGTTGCCGATATATGTATTGCTCATCGGCACCTTCTTTTCGGCTCATGCCGCCATTGTCTTTCTGGCGATGTACCTTCTGGGCGTCGTGGTTGCGATAGTTACCGCCAAGATGCTCAGACGCTTTTTCTTCAAGGCCGACGAGACACCGTTTGTGATGGAGCTGCCGCCGTACCGACTTCCGACTCTCAAGACCTCTATGCGCCACATGTGGTGGAAAGGGAAACAGTATCTGCAGAAAATGGGCGGCGTAATCCTTGTGGCCTCGGTCATTGTCTGGGCGCTTGACTATTTCCCCTTGCAGAAAGGCGACGAACCCCGCGACTCGTACCTGCAGACCATCGGCAAGACCGTGAATCCGGTCATGGAACCGCTCGGTTTCACCTGGCGCTCTACAGTAGCGGCGGTTGCCGGTGTGCCGGCCAAAGAGATTGTGGTGTCGACCCTGGGAGTCCTCTATACCGGATCTGACGAGGCTACCGACGCCGACCTGTCGAAAAAACTCACAACCCCGATGCCCGACGAGAGTCACGCCCCGTTCAATCCGGCATCGGCACTGAGTTTCATGATTTTCATACTGCTGTACTGCCCCTGTTTCGCAACGGTGGTGGCCATCGTGAAAGAGACCGGTTCGTGGCGCTACGGCATGTTCAGCGTCGTATACAGCACCGTCGTGGCATGGTTGGTGGCATTCGCGGCCTACCGACTGGCGCTGCCGTTTGTCTAAGTCAAAATAAAATGCTAACTTTGCTTGTCGTGTGCCTGCATTCGCCGGGTACCGGCGTCATTATTCAGAAATAACAAACAACTGAGATATATGGAATTCAAAGTTTCCGCCAAAGCCCTTTACTCCACACTTTCGGGTGTGAGCAAAGTCATCAACTCAAAGAACACGCTGATGATCCTCGACAACTTCCTTCTCAGGGTCGAGGACAATCTGCTGGTTGTCACAGCTTCCGATACCGAGAATACCCTCGTGGCACGTCTTGCGCTCGCAGAGGTCGAAGGCTCGGGCTCGGTGTGCGTCAACGCCCGCCGTCTGGCCGACATAGCCAAAGAGCTCCCCGACGTGGATGTCACTTTCAGCGTGAACGACGAGACCCTGGCCATCAAGATCAGTTTCCCCGGCGGAGCCTTTGACCTTGTCGGCATCGACGCCAACCAGTATCCCGCCACCGGCGTCGACGCCGCCGATGAAGACGAGGGCCCTGTGTCAGACCTGCTCCTCCCCGCATCGCAGATTCTCCACGGCATCGACAACACGTTCTTTGCCGTAGGTTCCGACTCGCTGCGCCCCCAGATGACCGGTATCTTCTGGGATGTCAAGAAAGATGGCATCACCTTCGTCGCCACCGATACCCGCAAGCTCGTGCGCTACATCGACAAGACCTCGGAGCCGGGTGTCGAGACCTCGTGCATCATCCCGCAGAAACCCTGCGTCATCCTGAAGAACCTGCTCTCTGACGGCGAGGACGTGAAGGTGCGCATGACCTCGAAGAGCGCCACATTCGCTACCGAGCACATAACACTCAACTGCCGTTTCATAAAGGGGAATTTCCCCGACTACAACCGAGTAATCCCCAAGAACAACCCCAACGAGGTAACGGTCGACCGAGTGACACTGCTCACGGCAATCCGCCGCGTGTCGGTATGCGCCGACCCCTCGCACGGTCTGGTGAAACTCCGTTTCAATCCGGGTCAGATCGAGCTGAAGGTCGACGACGCCAACTTCTCGACATTCGCTTTCGAGAAAGTTGCCTGTGACTATCAGGGTCGCGAAGACCTCGTGATCGGATTCTCGTCAACCTATCTCATCGAGATCTTCAACACCATCGATACCGACAACGTCATCATCCGCCTGGCCGATCCCGCCCGTCCCGGGGTGTTCCTCCCCGAAGAGAACGAGGAGAACACCGAGCTGGTGATTATCCTGATGCCGATGTCTGTACAGGACTTCTGATAACGCGCCATGCAACTGAACCTCAAGAAACCGGTCATCTTCTTCGATCTGGAGACGACCGGTACCGACATATTGCGTGACCGCATCGTCGAGATTTCGATAATCAAGGTGTTCCCCGACGGCCGCGATGAACAGCGCACCCTCAGGGTCAACCCCGGTCGCCCCATACCGGCCGAGGCCACGGCGATACACCACATCACCGATGCCGACGTGGCCGACAAGCCCGCTTTCAAGCAGATCGCCAAAGCTCTTGCCGAGACATTCACCGGTTGCGACATCGCCGGGTTCAACTCAAACCGTTTCGATGTGCCCATGCTGGCCGAGGAGTTCGCCCGCGCCGGCGTGGACTACGATTTCTCGCGTCCGCGTTACATCGATGTGCAGACCATCTTCCACAAGAAGGAACAGCGCACCCTCACGGCCGCCTACCGTTTCTATTGCGGAAAGAATCTCGACGAGGCCCATTCGGCCAGCGCCGATACCCGCGCAACCTACGAGGTGCTCATGGCACAGCTCGACCATTACGACGACCTGCCGAACGACATCGATGCCCTGGCCGAGTATTCGACACAGACCAGGAACGTCGACCTTATGGGTCGGCTGATTTATGACGACCAGCACCGCGAGGTCATAAACTTCGGCAAATACAAGGGGCAGCTCGCCGCCGATGTGCTCAAGCGCGACCCCGGATATTTCGGCTGGATACAGCAGGGTGATTTCCCGTCTGACACGAAACGCTGTTTCATGGCCATAAAACTCAGGTCGCGATGAACATAGTTCTCGGCATAACAGGTGGCATAGCGGCCTACAAGTCTGCCGCCCTGCTGCGGCTCATGGTCAAGGCCGGCCATCAGGTGCAGGTGGTCATGACCCCTTCGGCAAAGGAGTTCATCACGCCGGTCACGATGTCGGCCCTGAGCGGCCGCCCGGTAATCAGTGAGTTCTTCACCGCCAATACCGGCGAATGGCACAGCCATGTCGATATCGGCCTGTGGGCAGACGCCATGGTGATCGCACCCGCCACCGCATGCACCATCGCCAAGATGGCCAACGGCGTGGCCGACAATATGCTGGTAACCACCTATCTGTCGGCCAAGGCGCCCGTGTTCGTCGCCCCGGCGATGGATCTCGACATGATGGCGCATCCCACCACGCGCCGCAATCTTGAGCTGTTGCGGTCATACGGCAATCTGGTCATCGAACCAGCCGAGGGTGAGCTTGCCTCGCATCTCGTGGGCAAGGGGCGCATGGAGGAACCTGAGAATATCCTGGCGTATGTCGAGGCATATTTCGCCGCCAAGGCCGATACTTCTCTGAAGGGTCGGAAAGTGCTTGTCACCGCCGGGCCTACCCGCGAACGAATCGACCCCGTGCGGTACATCTCCAACTACTCGACAGGGCGCATGGGCTACGCCATCGCCGACGAGGCCGCGCGCCGTGGCGCCGATGTCACGGTTGTTTCCGGACCGGTGGACATAAAGCCCGCTGAAAAGGGAGTGAAGGTAGTGAGCGTCGAGTCGGCGCGTGAGATGCTCGATGCCGCCGAAAAACTGTTTGACACCGCCGACATAGCCATCTGGACCGCCGCGGTCGCTGACTATCATCCGGCCGAGGTGCCCGAGCACAAGATAAAGCGCGAGAACGGCCCTGCGCCCGAGTTGAAACTTGTGAAGAATCCCGACATCGCCGCCACCCTTGGCGCACGTCGCCATGAGGGGCAGATTCTTGTGGGCTTTGCCCTTGAGACCGACAACGAGAGCGAGAATGCCGTCAGGAAACTTGCCGCCAAAAACCTCGATATGGTGGTGATGAACTCGTTGCGCGACAAAGGCGCAGGGTTCGCCACCGATACGAACAAGGTGACCATATTCTTCCGTGACGGCTCGGGACCTCGTGCCCACATCCTCCCGCGACGGCGCGGGCCCCGCCGAATTCGGCATGAAGTCGAAACGCGACGTGGCCAGGGACATTCTTGACACGGTGACAGCGCGTCTTTGCCCTGTCAACGGGCAATAATACAGACGTAAAGCCGTTTATATGGTATGTTTCAGATAATTAAAGATACTATCACATATACGGCCTCACTGGTGGCATGCGTTGCCGTAGCCCTGTTTTCGGGCGCCTCCACTGTTTCGGCACAGGAACTTAACTGTCAGGTCGAGTTCAACACCGACCAGATACAGGGCACCAACAAGACCGTGTTCGAGACCCTCAAGGAGTCGGTCAACGAATACATGAACACGACGCATTTCACAAACGCCCAGTTCTCGCCGGTCGAGAAGATCGAGTGCCGCATGTTCTTCACCATAAAGGAGGTTGACGGCGACACTTACAAGGGTGACCTGCAGGTGCAGTCGACACGCCCGGTCTACAACTCCACCTACACCACCACGCTGATAAATTTCAAGGACACCAACCTCGAATTCACATACCAGCAGGGTGAGCCGCTGACATTCTCGGCCAACACCATGGAGAGCCAGCTAACGGCCATACTCAACTTCTACGCCTACCTGTTCATTGCGGTCGATTTCGACTCGTTCTCGCGCAAGGGCGGCCAGGAATATTTCGATCGCCTGGCGCAGATAGTGCAGATGGCGCAGTCGTCGGGCGAGACCGGCTGGAAAGCTTTCGAGGACAAGAAGAACCGCTCGGCTGTGCTCGATACCTATACTACCCCCGCAACCTCCGGTCTGCGTGACATGCTCTATGACTATCACCGCCTCGGACTCGACGAGATGTTTCAGGCTCCCGACAAAGGGAGGGCCAAGATCACCGAGTCGCTGAACGTGATAAATACCGTATATCAGGCCGATCCCATGTCGGTGGGGCTATCCATGTTCAAGGACGCCAAGCTTGACGAACTGGTGAACATCTACTCGAAGGCGTCGCAGACCGAACGCGAGAATGTCTCGGAAATGCTGTCGCCGATCTTCCCCACCGAGATGAAACGCATAAACCAGATAAAGGCCGGCAGTACGAAATAAAACCTTAACAACCACTCACGATGATCGAGTCACTCCATATATCGAATTACGCGCTTATCGACTGTGTCGACATTGAACTTCACCGGGGGTTCAACATCATCACGGGCGAGACGGGCGCCGGCAAGTCGATAATGCTCGGCGCCCTGTCGCTGTTGCTCGGCGGCCGCGCCGATTCAAAGGCCATGCGCAATCCCGACCAGAAATCGGTCGTGGAGGCGTCGTTTACAACCGACGGCATGGCCGGACTGCTCGCCTTCTGTGAGAACAATGACATAGACTTCGACCCGAAACGTGTGATACTCAGGCGCGAAATCAGCCCGAGCGGCCGTTCGCGCGCCTTTATCAACGACACCCCGGTGAACCTTACCGTGCTCGGGCAGCTTGCGCTTGATCTGGTCGACATCCATTCACAGCATCAGAACCTCCTGCTGGCGTCGCCGCCATATCAGCTGCGTGTGCTCGACTCGCTTGCCAACAACGACGAGCGTCTTGTCAGGTTCGGCGAGGCCTACAGCCGTTATCGCAAGTCAATCAGCGACTACCAGATAACGCGCCGCCGAATAGAGCAGACACGCCGCGAGGAGGAATACCTGCGCCACCGGTTCGACGTGCTCACCGAGGCCAACCTTGAGCCGGGCGAACAGGAGGAGCTTGAGCGTGAACGCGAGGTGCTCACCAACATGGCCGACATAAAGGAGTCTCTTACCGATGTGCTGCGTGCGCTCACTACCGATGATGTCAGTGTCGACTCGCTGCTGTCACAGGCTGCCGACGGAGCCGCGGCGCTTACCGACCTGCTTGACGATGCCGACTCGCTGGCCGAACGGCTTGAGTCGGTGAGGGTGGAGTGCCGCGACATTGCGCGCTCTTTCGAGTCGTATGACGATTCGCTGGCCGACGACCCTGCGCGGCTCGATGCCATAGAGCAGAGGCTGAATCAGCTTTATGACCTGCAGCGCCGTTTCAAGGTCGATTCGGTTGAAAAGCTGATTGAACTGCGCGACGGCATAGGCGCGCGACTGCGCACCATCGAGCTTGGCGACGAGGCTCTGCAGGATCTGCAGATGGCCGTCAGGGTCGCCAAGAAAGCGGCTCTTGTGATTGCAAAGGAGATTTCTGACGTGCGCCATGCCGAGGCCGAGAAGTTTGCCGCGATTCTGCGCGAACGCGCCATTCCATTGGGCATGAAGAACCTGCGCGTGGAGATTTCGGTGACCGACAACGAGCTGACCTCAACCGGTACCGACAAGGTAGAGTTCCTGTTCGCCTTCAACAAGAACCAGCCGTTGCTGCCGGTAGGCAACACAGCATCCGGCGGCGAGATTTCGCGACTCATGCTGTGCATCAAGTCAATCGTAGCCGACAAGATGGAACTCCCCTCGCTTATATTCGACGAGGTCGACACCGGCGTCTCGGGCGATGTGGCCAACCGCATGGGCGACCTTATGTCGGCTATCGCCCGAAACATACAGGTCATAGCCATCACGCATTTGCCGCAGGTCGCCGCCAAGGGTGCCACGCATTTCAAGGTCTACAAGGAAGACACCGCCGACAACACGGTGACGCGCATCCGTCAGCTCACCGACAGCGAGCGTGTGGGCGAGTTGGCGCTGATGCTCTCGGGCGACAGCGCCAACGAGGCTGCCCGCCAAACAGCAATTTCATTACTAAACAACTGAGACAATGCTCGAAAGAGATGAGATAATCTACGGCATACGTGCCGTCATAGAGGCCGTGGAGGCCGGAAAGGAGATAGACAAGGTATATATCAGGCAGGATTTGCACGGTGAGCTTGCCCGAGAGCTGTTTGATACCCTGCACAGTCACAAGATAATCATACAGCGTGTGCCCGCCGAGAAACTTGACCGTTTCACGCGCCGTAACCACCAGGGGGTGGTGGCGATACTGGCGGCCATCACCTACGAGTCTTTGCGAGACATGGTTCCCAGGCTCTATGAAGAGGGGCTGACACCATTCCTGGTTCTTCTCGACGGCATTACCGATGTACGTAATTTCGGCGCGATTGCCCGCACATGCGAGTGCGCCGGGGTGGATGCCCTCGTGATTCCGGCCCGCGGCGGCGTAGGGGTAAACGGCGATGCTGTCAAGACCTCGGCCGGTGCGTTGCACTATCTGCCGGTGTGCCGCGAAAAGAGCCTGCTCAATGCCGTAAAGTTCCTGAAAGACAGCGGTTACAAAATCGTAGCCGCGAGCGAGAAAGCCGAGATGGACTACACATCGGCTGACTATACGGGTCCCGTTGCCATCGTGATGGGAGCCGAGGATATCGGCATAAACCCTGATATACTGCGGCACTGCGACACGCAGGTTTCTATACCCCAGTTAGGACAGATAGGTTCGATGAACGTATCGGCCGCCGGCGTGATGATATACGAGGTAGTGCGTCAGCGCCTCAAAAGCGGTTTCGCCCGGGTGTAATCCGCCCCGCCGGTGCACCGGCACACTATTCAGGCACACTATTATTGTAGGGACATGCCTTTGGCATGTTGGACAAAAGAGTCAGCCGCGCGTCTGATACCACAGGCGCATCAGGCATGCGCGACAGTCGAATTCAAGCCTGAAACGGTTGTTGGCAGTTACGAGATACAGCTCCCGGGGCAGTTTTCTGCCTTCGGGAGTTTTTGTGCATGCGCCAAGCTCATGCCTCAGACAGTAGCGGCACTCCATGACGCGGATCTCCTTGTCGGCGCGTGCGCTCACCTCGATTGCTGGCTCTATGGTCTGTGTGCCGTGGGCGGCATAAAATTCCGTGGCGAGTGAATTTGCAACATTGTCGTGACGTGACAGGGCCGCGGGTGTGGCAAGTTCCGCTTTCGTTTTCCCGGGAAGAGGACGCGTGTGTCTGAGCTGACGGGCGGTAACGAGCATCCCCAGTGTGTCGCGCCGCAGGGCGGTCAGTGTCGATGCAGGTATGAACATGTCGCCCATGTTGTCGTGTATTTCGGTCACGCTGAAGATTGTGCCTCCCGTTTTGGCGAGTGTCCTGGCGCGTGCCGGGCGTTGGTCGGTCTGTGCTTTCTGCAGCTCGACCGCCACGGCGCAGCTTACGCTGATTCCGGTCTCATCGCAGGCGTCAAGAGCGATGCCCGACGGGGTGGGGCGCAACGTCAGTGATACGGCCAGAGTTCTTTCTGCGGTTTTCCCGGCAAGCATTTTCAGTCGGGCAGTGTCGCTGTTACGGTACAGCGCGGTGCCCGGCGCGATGTTGACAGGCTGGGCCGGAAACAGACGGTTCCCCTCGGCGCGGTTAACTCTGAAACCCTCGAAAGCGCCTTCGCGGTTACGGAAAACGAGGCCGTCGCCGTTGTTTACCGATTCTTCTAGATGCGCCACGATGCCGTTCCGTTCCGTCCGCGAGACTTTTCCGACATATTCGCCTGTCCATTTCGGCGTGTCGAAATTAGCCAGCGACGCCGGGCGCCCTTTAAGGAAATACGGGGTGTAGGTGCGGTTGAAACTCTTGGCAAGGTCGGGGGTAAAGGTGATGTGCGATGTTCCTGCCGATGCGCGGCGGTATCTGTCGGGATTGGCATCGATTATGTTGTCGAGAGCCTTGCGGTAGGCGCTGACCACATTCTTCACATATGCGATGTCTTTGAGCCGACCCTCGATTTTCAGCGACGATGCCCCTGCGTCGAGGAGAGCCGAAAGGTCGGCGATACGGTTCAGGTCGCGCAACGACATCAGGTGTTTCCCTTTGATCAGCTTGTTTCCCTTGCCGTCTTCAAGATCGAAAGCCATGCGGCATACCTGCGCGCACTCGCCACGGTTGGCACTGCGGCCTGTGATGGCCCACGATGCCTGGCAGTCGCCGCTGTAGCTGACACACAGCGCTCCATGCACAAAAACTTCAAGCGGCGCTTTAACCCTGTCATGAATGGCGGGCATCTTCGCGAGCGGCAACTCTTCGGAGCGC
>USKE01000004.1 GCA_900555165.1 uncultured Porphyromonadaceae bacterium
CGTGGGCGAGCCCCGCAAATGGTCGGGCATGGACATCGCCGAATGTGTTGTCGGCTCGCTGGAGTGCGTGATGGCCTTCGCGGGCCCCGCGCTGGCCGTTTTCGAGGGCGTGGCCGAAGTGGCCCACGGCGTGGAGATAATGATAAAGATCACCGACATCACCGCCGAAGTGATACTGCAGGCTGTTGACTATGCCCTGGTGGGCTATTCGTCATACGAGCTCGCCACGCCCGAGATGGAGGAAGAGCTTGAGCAGATGGTGGTCGGCAAGAACGGCGAGATCACCGACGGGAACCGCAGCCTCATGGCGTCGCTGCGCTCGCGCTGCATATCGGGCGACTGTCAGCTTTTCCCCGCCAACGACCTCGCGACAAGGATGATGGCGGCCACAGACCGGCTCGCCGACTGGTACAGCCAGGAGGGCAACGACGAGAAGTTCAACGAGCGCATAAACGAGCGCCGCGAAGAACGCGCCGAGTCGCTCGAAAAGGCCGAGCGTGCAAAAGAGATATTCCATACCGTGGTGGCCGGTGTGGCCGTCGTGACCAGCACCGTGGCCCTAATCGGGGCCGAGGTGGCCTCGGGCGGCGCGGCCACGGCATTTGTGGCCGTCGGTGCCACGGCGGCACTGGTCGGTGGCGTGAATGCCATCGTGAAGAGCTGCACCGAGTTCGAGACCAACGCCGTGATCATCTCGCAGTGTGTCAACGGCAGCACTGTCAGCGGCAGCGACCGCTCGAAAGCAGGCTCGATCGCCGGACGCATGTGCGACGGCAGCGTGATGAACGACTGCATGAACGCCGTCGCAGCCAGTTCGCGGCCGACTTCGGCTCGCACTGCGAGGCCAACCACTGCATATCGCTTATCGCATGCTCTGACATAACCCCTGACAAGGCCCTCAACCGGTGCGTGTACCCCGACCCGTCGATGACGGGCACTACCCCCCAGGCCCACGGCGACTGCTACTGGATGTCAGTCGACGCGTTCCGAAACCCGGGCTCATTCTCAGGCATCGGTTTCTCGACCGGAGCCGACGGCCTGTGGGACATCCCCGCCGGAGCCGCCTTCCCCGTGCCCAACTATTCAGAAATGCAAAAATGAAGACAAGATACCTTTCACTCATGGCCGCCCTGCTGCTCATGCTCGCGGCCGGATGCTCAGACGACCACACCCTGCTGCCCGACACCGACGGATTCATCGAGAACGAAGAGGGCATGCGCGTGACCGTACTGCATCTTTCAGGCCGCGATATCGACGCGGCGGCATGGCAGTCGCCCCGCGACGTCAGTTTCATACTCGAAGATCCGGCGCGACGCATATCGTTCACACTCGAAGGCACCGCCCAGCACGACGGCGAGGCCGTGGCGATGCACGAGCCGGGCACCATGAAATGCCGCATGAGAATCGGCGAGACCGACATCCCCGACGGCGATTACTACCTCAAACTGCTGCATGACGGTAACGCTGTGGGAAGGATGCGCCGGGTGGCTTTCAGCGGCAACGTCGGCACCGAGATAGCCTCGGAGCAGATGGATTACACTGACCTGGAGGGCGACGGCACACAGCAGAACCCTTACCTGATCAACGACGACGGGGATTTCCTGACCCTGATATACTATCTGCAGGAGGATCCCGACCATGCCTACGGCAGGTATTTCCGGCAGACAGCATCGTTCGACGTGCCCCGCCGGAGCATGATCATCGACGGCCACATATATGCGCCGGTGACGTTTGCCGGAATCTACGACGGCGGCGGCCATGAACTGCGCGGCCTGACATACCAGGGGGCGTCGAGCGCCGAAAGCGACAACGACATAGGCCTCTTCAGGGACCTCTATTCGGCGACAGTCAGAAACATCGACTTCTCCGGCGCGCTCATCATAAACGGCGGCAGCCGCGTAGGCATCATTGCCGGGAAAGCCGAAGGCAACTGCACATTCGAGAATATAACCGCCAGCGGCACAGTCACCGCCGACGGCGACGACATAGGCGGTCTGGCCGGACTTACTTCCGGCAACGTGACTTTCCGCGACATCACCTTCAATTCGGTTGCCGTGCCCAGCGGCAGCACTACCAGCCACGGCAAGGGCGCCGGTCTGCTGGTAGGCCGACATGAGGGAGATTCTTTCACGGCAGAGAATATCACCGTTGCCGACCATATCTTTTCGGTTACCGGCTACCGCAGTGTCGGAGGCGTGGCCGGACATGTCAAATGCAAGTCGGTGCACGTTAAGAACGTGTCTCTCGAACACAGCGTCGACCAGGAGACGCAGGACATAAAGGTGATATACGGCGCAGAGAATTATGTGGGCGGCCTGTTCGGATGGCTTGAGCATACCGGCGACGCCGGGTTCTCGGGCTGCAGCGTCAAGGCGCCGGTGAGCGGCGGCCGCGACGCAGGCGCCCTGGCCGGACATGCCTACGTGCACAACCTCACGCTCACGCGAATCATGCTCACGTCAGTGGTACACGGCGGCACTACGGTCGGCGGGATGTTCGGTTATGCCGGTTTCTGCCAGCCGTCGTCCAGAATCACCTTCGCCGGGCCCGACAACAGCAGCCGCATCGTGGTCAAGTCATCAACAAGCGCCGAAGTGTCGGGCGACGATTATGTGGGTGGCCTTGCCGGCATGTTCGACTCACACAACGGCTCGATGGTGTTCGAGGGGAAAGTCGAGATCGGCGTCAACGTCTCGGGCAAAAACAACGTCGGCGGGGCTTTCGGCTCGATAATGAACGCCGACGGATTCTCGCCCTACGACATCAGTTTCTCCTCGCCCACGATGCGAGTCGAAGCCAGCAACGGCAATGCCGGAGGCTTTGCCGGCGAGGCCCGGGATTCACGTATCGACGGCGGCCTGGATCTGTCGCCCCTCACGTCGCCCCCCTCTGCAAGCTCGATGAAGCCCTGTTTCGGCGGCGTGGTCACGGCAGGCGGCAATGCAGGCGGTGTCGTGGGGTATTCCACCGGCAACCGCACATCCATCGTATCGGGTGTCTACAGCGACGCCACCGTCACCTCTCACAATCTCGATGCCGGGGGGATAGTGGGCCGTTTCGACGGCGCCCCCACCCATAAGGCCGCCGAGTGCATGTTCGGGGGCGTTGTCGACGCGAAAGTCAGCTCGGGGGGCATCGCCGGTGTCTGCACCGGCAACCTCGAGATCACCGAGTGCATCAACGCCGGAACAATCCGGGGAGAATCGAATGTCGGTGGCGTGAACGGCTACGTGAAAGCCGCTGACAACGCTTACCTCTACGTCACGCACTGCCTCAACACCGGACACGTCACCGGCAAGTGCTCGGGCGGTGTGTTGGGCTATGTGACCAGCAACAACACCGACCGCAAACAGGGCAAGTTCGACGTGACATACTGCGTGAACAAGGGCCGCATAGAGAGTCATGGCGACGAGGGTTGCCCGGTGGGCGGAGTGGTGGCGCAGATGAACCACCGTCACGCCTACATAATGAGCTGCACGAACATCGGCGAGGTGTCATGCCCGCGCAACTACGTCGTGGCGGGGGTGGTCGGCGACATGGGCGACCGCGGCAGCTCGCACCACAACCATGGCCAAATCACCCAGTGCGCCAACTACGGCAAGATATGGTCAGGCGATTCGCAGACGATTGTCGGCGGCGTGGTCGGCCGCCTTCACGGATGCAGCGTCGAGAAATACGACCACAAGATAACCGACTGCGCCAACTATGGCGAGCTCCCCACCGACCAGAAGGAGGACAACGGCGGCATCCTCGGATGGGCGGATTCATATACCAACATCTACCGCACATTCAACCGCGGCAAGGTATGGCACGGCAACGCCATAATCGGCACCCATCTGGGCGGTTCAATTTTCCACCACGACCACAACTACTATCTGGATGGCACAAGGGGCGGCTGGCCGTCGTCGACAAAAGTCAGCGCCGGTAACATTGCGGATAAGAACGTCTACAAGGATTTCGACTTCTTCAACGTATGGCAGATGACCGCCGACGGTCCCCGCCTGCGCTACGCGCCCTGCCAGCCCTGACCCTTCCGGGTTGCCGGTCATACATTCTACCTCACTCCGCGCCTTCGCTTACCGGGGGCGCGGAGGCGCGCGATGACGGTGTCCGTGTACACACGGGCGCCGTTGATGTTGAGATGGCCGGCGTCGTAATAGAGGGTGCTGTCGGTATCAAAGGGGGGCAGGTATGTGTCGTCCCAGACGGTGAACCCGAGGCGGTGCCCCATAGCGCGGACGGTGTCGGTCACGGCATCCGTGCGGCGTTCGGCCAGCGACGGTGCCAGGAATACTATAAGCCTGATGCCGTTGTCGCGGCAGATGGCGGCGAACTCGGCAAGCTGTGCGCGCCGTTCGGGCTTGAACTCGCACAGCGCCTCGAAACTCTGTCGCGAGGGGAAAACCGCGGGAACCGGCATCCCCAGGAAACCGTTCTCCCCCTCGACCGTACGGTTCGAGAACTGCGTCATGAGTATGCGCACCCAGTTGATATTGTAAGCGTATGCGTTTGAGTGCATGCACAGGCGGCGCCACCGCTTGTCGCCGGTGAACACACTGTCGATGTCGGCCATACCGCGACCGTAATACCGGGCCAGAATGTTATAGCGCGTGCCGGCACCTCGGTCGCCGAGGTTGGTGGGCGATATGCCCAACAGCACCGTATGCGGTTTCACAGGGCGCGCGGCAACGGCCTTGAGCAACGTAAGGTAAAACGGGAAATTCTGCCCGATGGCACCCCCGTTGTAGGCCGTGGTGCCAAGCGAGTCGGCCAGCGCACGGGTGTCGACACTGTACAGCGCCACCGATGACCCGAGCACCAGCACCGAGTCGTCACTGCAGGTGAGCACATAGTCAATCGAGCGGTAGTCGGCGGGCAGGTTGCCGCGCGAGAACGCACGCTCCATGGCCACCCCCAGCAACAGGTCGCCCGCCACAGCCACCGTCAGAATTCCCGCAATCCATATCAACAGCTTTTTCATCGCACGTCAGAACTGGAAATAAATGAACTGGGCCGAGTTGAAGTTGGCCATGGCCATTATCATCAACAGCAGCACGCCATAGGCGAACACATCGGTCACAAACGCCCGCGACAGCATTTTACCGCCCGCAACCTGCTGGGCAACCGGCGCAGGCATACGGTCGCGGCGTTCGGCCATCAGCTCATGCACCACAACCACGGCGATTACAACCGCTATGAGGAACATCTGCGGCACCCCGGCACCCATATACACCGGGCCGGGCGCGGTGAAAATCTTGCGGATGGCCAGGAAAGCGTCAGAGAGTGTATCGGCGCGGAAAAATACCCACCCTATCACCACGAAGAAGAAGGTAATCACCACCGAGGCCACCGTACCGGCACGGTTCTGAGGCAGATTCAGCCAGCTCACCTTGCTCTTTATGTTGTGCAGAACCACGAGCACACCGTGATAGGCGCCCCAAACCACGTAGGTCAGCGCGGCGCCGTGCCACAGGCCGCTCACCAGGAACGTGACGAACAGGTTTGCCCGGTGACGCCACGGACGGCAGCGGTTTCCCCCCATCGGTATGTATAGATAATCGGCAAACCACGACGACAGCGAGATGTGCCAACGGCGCCAGAAATCGCGCACATTGCCCGACAGATAGGGCTGACGGAAATTCTGCATCAGAGTGAAACCCATGCACCGCGCCGCCCCGATGGCTATGAGCGAGTAACCGCAGAAATCGCCGAAAATCTGGAATGTGAACAGCACGGCGCCCACAAGGATCGTGGTGCCGCTATGATGGTTCAGGTTGGTGAACACGGCATAAACATAGTCGGCCACATTGTCGGCCAGACAGAGTTTCAGGAAATATCCCCAGATCATCAACCTCAGCCCGGCCACAAGCATGTCGCCGTCGAACCGATGCACCGTGTGGAACTGCGGCAGCAGGTTCCGGGCCCTCTCGATAGGGCCGGCCACAAGCTGCGGGAAGAATGACACGAACAGCGCGTAGTCAAACAGATTGCGCTCGGCGGGGATGGTGCGCCGGTACACGTCAATCGTGTAGCCCACGGCCTGGAAGGTGTAGAACGAGATTCCCACCGGCAACAGCAGTTCAAACCGCGGCACGTGCATGGCCACGCCCAGAGCCTGCATGCTCTGCTCTATGATGTCACCGAAGAAACCGAGATACTTGTAAAGCACGAGAATGGCCAGGTTTATGGACAGACACGTCACGAGTATGGCCCGTCGGGCAGTGAAACGCTCCATTGTCACGCCGCAGAGCCAGGTTGTGACCGACGAGAACGCAATCAGCAGGGCATACGCCGGCTCCCAGTTCATGTAGAAATAGTAGCTCGCTACCAGCAGGAAGGTGTTGCGCCACCTCCCCTTGCCGGGCAGCAGCCAGTAACCCAGCACTACCGCCGGGAAAAATATCAGGAAATCAAACGCATTGAACCCCATGACTCTCTCAGGCTACTGTTTGTCGCAAGTCTTGCGGTAAAGAATGTCGTATGCGTCGGCCATCGTGTCGAGCGAGTAAAGCCTCCCGGCCTCGTCGTACGCTCTGTCGGCACGGTCGAGGGCGGCATCGTAGTCATCAATGTCGGCTCTGACAGCCTCGGCGAGCGCCTCGGCGTCGCCGTAGGCGAAAACCCGGCCCAGGCGGCCGTGGGCCGCTACATCGGCAGGTGCGCCGCTGTCGGTGGTGATTACAGGCACCCCCGCGGCCATCCCCTCGATGATTGCAAGCCCGAACCCCTCGATGCGCGACGGATGCACCATAATGTCATATTCAGGCAGCAGGCTGTATGTCTCGGCACGCGAAAGGCCTCCGAGAAACCTCACGCGGTCGCCCACGCCCAGACGGCCGGCCAGAGCCGAAAGTTTGTCGATGTCGGGGCCGGGACCGATGAAATCTACCGTTACATCAGCCGCTCCGGACTCTGCAAGACGTGCCACCGCCTCGATGGCGAGATCCTGCCCCTTCACACCGGCGAACACACGCCCGAGCTGCACCAGGCGCACGGGGCGACCCGGCGCACGCCTTCCGCGGCGCGGCACTGCATCGAAGTCAATGGCATTGTAGATGGTGGTCACCGGCAGGCCGGGATGGTCGTGGCGCACCTCGTCGGCCACGCGGTCGCTGATGGCCACAAGCGCGGCACCACGCGCCTTTTCAACAGGGAGCGACGTGGTGTGCAGGGTCATTACGGCATGGCGCCTGAGCGGCGGCATGACTGCCGCGGGCAGACCGATGTTGTGGAAATGCAGGATGTCGGGGCGCGACCGCCATATCAGCCGGTTCAGCCGCAGAAGAGGACGCGGGTCACGCGAGCCGGGGCGCCGCCCCAGCAGACACACCGCCACCCGCGGGTCAAGACGCGCCACAAGCGCCGGGTCTGTCTCGTCATTGAGCACAACCAGCGATACGTCATTGCCGCGGGCGACCTGACGCCCGGCCAGGTCTATGACCATTGACTCGGCGCCCCCCATTCTGAATCCGAAAAAGAGATGGAATATCTTCATGGCCGCAGGGTGTTGTCTGAACTGAATATACGGGCTGTTCCGTCAGCGGTAGTCGGGTGGCAGAAGTGACGGATTCTCACGGTAGACCGGGCGCCGCGGGTCTGACAGGATGACCCCGGCGAAAGCCGTGGCGGCAATTATCTGGCCATGCGCCATGATCATGCCCGAATACCCCGACACTCCGAGCCACAGGAAGAATATCATGATCACCAGAAAATACTTACCCATGGGCTGGCGGCGCACAATGAGCCACAGCCCCGTGAGCCACAGCACTTGCACCACAATTCCGTACCACCCCATGTGCAGAAACACCTGCACGGGGGTTATCTCCACCTCCGAGGCAAGCTCATCGGCCTTGGTGATATCGCTGTAAAACGGATTGTAGACATAGAACATCTGGTTGGTGGTAAGCTCAGGGTGGAGGAAACCGAATCCCATGCCGGTCATCTCAAGCTCCTCGATAAGCGCGATTTTGGGGATGGTCTGCCCCATGCGGCCGGTGCCGAGCTTGGCAAGGTCCTCCTCGTCATTGATTTCCTGTATGCCGATAAGCTGTTTCAGCGACGACTCGACGCGCAGCACGCTCTCCTGCCCCTCGCCGGTATCGCGGTAATTGCCGTTGGTGATCATGACGTCGGCGGTATAGGCCAGCACAAGCGCCAGCACTCCCCCCACAAGATATTTCGCATACTTGCGGAACGAGCCTTGCGAGATTATGAACGCCACCAGGAAACCGGTCAGCACCGTGAATGTCTGCGTGACCACGACACCGAGCAGCACCAGCCCCCAGGCCCACCAGGGCATCTTCCAGCCGCGGGCAAGCGGATAGACCAGAAACACCAGCAGGTAATAGGAAGGGGGCCTCTGGCGGATGAAATCAAACGACAGCGGATCCCAGTCGAGGTCATAGAACGTGTTTATGCTTCGGGCCGGAAACGGATGCAGTATGAAACCGCAGAACACGAAATAGTCTATCGCGTAGAAGATGCATATCAGCATCGCGTAGGGGAACATGGCGTGCCAGAATTTCCCGAAATCAAACGGCTTGCCGTTGAAATACAGCAGCGGAACCACGAAAAACAGGAAATTCAGGTACTTGCTCAGAATCGGCATCTGGTGGCTCAGCGGCTCGATGCTGTGCAGTGCCGCGACCATGAGCGCCACGAAATAGAGCCCCATCAGGGCGAACGTGCGCTTTACAAGCGGTGATTTCCTGAGCACGAAAAGCGCCATGAGCGCTACGGCGAAGAGTATGACCATGCGCGAGATAGGAGGCATCTTGTAGAAGTTGTATCCCCCGTAAAGGAAGATGGTCATGATCACGGCGTCATACTGCCGGTCGTTTTTCAGACAGTATATCACCAGTCCGAAAGCGATCAGCAACGCCGGATAGAACTCCAGCCCGATCAGCGACATCGAGAGCATGAACATCAGCGGCATGCGCACGGTGTGCCACGACATCGTGAACCGTTTGTTCGCGATGTCGCGGGGTTTCTCGGCCTCGGCGGCAGAGGATATTGTTGCTGTAGCGGCTGTAGTGCTCAACAGATGACAGATCTTTTGGTTAGGTTACCCGCACCCATGGGGAAACGCCCCCACGGGTGCCGGTGTAACTTTTTTGCAGGTGTCACTTTTTATGGAAGAGACGGCCGAAGAAACCGGGTTTCTTCTCCTCTCGGTCAAACGCCTCACCCTCGCCGTAGCCGTAGCGGGCATAGTTGTGGGTGCCGTTGACCACGATGCCGATGCGCGGAAGACGTTTCTCTTCGGCGGCGCGGTTGATCAGGCGCATGTTGGCGCGGGTAGTGACGTTGAGACGTGTCACGAAGATGGTGGCGTCGGCCACACGGCCCAGCGAGAAGGTATCGCTGACCATGCCCAGCGGCGCCGAGTCGACAATCACATAGTCGTAACGCTCGCGCAGTACGGCGAAGAGCTCGTCGACACGGCCGGTGAGCAGAAGTTCCGAGGGGTTGGGGGGAACCACGCCGGCGGTTATGACATCCAGATTCACGACCGGCAGGGGCGAGCGCATCGTTATGTCGTCGACGGTCACTTTGTCGTCAGAGAGGTATGCCGTGACACCTGTATGCTGGGGCAGCCCCAGATATTCGGCCAGACGCGGCTTGCGGATGTCCATACCCACAAGCACCACGCGCTTGCCTGTCATGGCCAGGGCGGCAGCGGTGTTGATGGAGATGAACGACTTGCCCTCGCCCGGCTGCGACGACGTCACGATCACCACCTTCTGATCCGAACCGGTAAGCACGAACTGCAGGTTGGTGCGCACAAGCTTGAAAAGCTCGACAGTCGACGATTTTGAGCCCGGGGTGACCACAAGCGACTTTCCGGCGCGCGAGTTGCAGATTTCGCCGAGCGACGGCACTGTCGTGGCGCTCTCGATCTCCTCGCGGCTGACGAGTCTGGTGCGGAATATGCTCAGCAGGTATATGCCGATGAAGGGAATCATCATGCCGAAGAGCAGGCAGATGGCCAGTATCATCTTCTTCGACATGGAGACAGGCTCGCTGTTGCGGTATGCCTCGTCGACGATGCGCCCCTTGGGCATGGTGTTGGCCAGAAGGATTGCGGTCTCCTCGCGTTTCTGGGTCAGGAACGAATAGAGCGACTGCAGCAGCACCGCGTTGCGGTTGATGTTGCGCAGTTCAAGTTCCTGGCGGGGGAACTGCACCAGATCGCCCTGGGCACGGTTGAGCTGCATGCGCAGTTCGTCTACGGCCACCTGGGCGCTCTCGGCCACTTTCGACATGGTAAGTATGATATTGGCGCGCAGGGCGTCGAGCTGTTCTGAAATCTTGCGCAGGGCCACGTTGTCATGCTTGGCGTTCGAGGCCATCTTCATGCGCTCGAGCACCAGCTTGTTGTAGGTGGTGACGAGTTCGTTTATACCGTCGTTGGCCTGGGGGTTGTCGGCGGTCGACACATTCTGATACGGCACAAGGGCGTATTCGTTGCCCGGGGTGGTAAGGAACTCCCAGGCCATCTTCATAATCTCGAGCTTTGTCTCTGCCTCGAACAGGCGGCTGGCCACCTCGCCCTTGAGCGTGAGGTTGTAGGCGGCCTCCGATGCCAGATCCACCAGACCCTCGTTCTCCTTGTAGTTCCTTACTTTCGACTCATTGGTGTGAATCTGGCCAAGAAGGATATTGATGCGGTCGTCAAGGAACTCAAGTGTCTTGAGGCTCTGCTGGTTCTTGTGATCCACACCGTTGGCGTTATAATAGCGCATGATGGTGTTGAGCAGCAGCATGCCGAACTTGGGGTCGGGCGTCTCGTAGTTGAGACGTATTACGTTGGCCTTTTTCGAGGCCAACGATACCGACACGTCGTCCTGCAGCCCCTCGGCTGCGCGGTCATAGCTCCCCGCGGTCATGAACATCTTGATCTCGGGTTCGGCGGGATTGAAATATTTCGTGGTGTCGATCAGGAACAGGCCCAGTTCGGTCTTTATCTGCACCGGGAAACGGGCGTGCTTGATCTTGGCCACCGTCTTCTTGAGGGTGGGAATCTTGGCGGTGACGTCGGCCGTGAGGTCTTTGTGCACCTTCACCTTGAATGTAACGCCGAGCTGTGTGGTGTCGGCGAACAGGGGAGGCACAATCACGTCAAGCGGATACTCCTCGCGCATCAGTGCCGCCTTCATGAACCCTTCGCGCAGGAAACGGGTGCGGTCCATGCCCAGATCCTTGGCCACGTCGCAGTAAAGCGAGTGCGACGACACCAGAAAGACCTCGTCGTCGACCGGACTGGTGCCGGTCATGAGTGTCGACATGTCGAACGAGAAGTTGTCCATCGTCGATGCCGGGCCCTTGTCCTCATCCTCGATCAGCACGGTAGCCGTCACGGCATACTCGGTCTTCTGGCGTGTGATGATGAAGTAACCGACCAGGCCGGCGATAAAGATGGATATGACAAACCAGTACCAGCGCGAGGTGTAGTCGCGCCAGAGGGCTTTCAGGTCTATGAAATCTGAGGCTGTTTTCTTTTCCAAAGCCGGAATATTTTTTATTAAGTGACTGGTCGAGATTATTTGATTACAAGCGCTATCACAAGCGACGATATTACCGAGGCCACAGACACGATTGTGGTGATTATCTGCAGGCGGTAGCCGTTTTCAGAGTTGTAACGTGCATTTGCGGCACGGATCTCGTTGGGGCGGATGTAGATGTAGTCGTTCGGCTGAAGGTAGAAGTAGGGCGACGTGAGCAGGTCTGACGAGTTCAGGTCGAGCATAACGCGCTCCTGAGTGCCGTTGTTGTCGCGCACCAGCAGCACCTGGTCGCGGCGTCCGTAGGGGGTCATGTCGCCGGCGTCGGCCAGTGCGTCAAGTATCGAGTAGCGGTTGCGGGTCACCTTCACCGGGCCGGGACGCAGAACCTCGCCAAGCACGTTCACACGGAAATTCACAAGCTGCACCACCACGATGGGGTCAGCCACCACCTCCGAGATACGGCGGGTCAGGTACTGCTGGAGCTCCTCGACGGTCATGCCGGCCACGTGAATCACACCGAGCTGGGGGAAATTGATGTTGCCCGCCGTATCAACGACGTATGTCTGCGACTTGGGGGTCACATTCTGCTGCACGATATCCTCGCGGACACCTACGGCGGTCGACACCATATTATATGGAGCGGTGGCCACCGGTTCCTCTGAAGTCACATATATGTAAAGCTCGTCATCGGGCCCGAGTTTCAGGGGCACCGACTTGGGCATGGCCGTAGTCGAGGTCTCGGTCAGATCCTCGAAATATGTAAGAGAGCCCTGGTTCGACTTACACGACGACATCGCCAGAACGATGACCGACAGCAGAGTAACTAAAAGTTTCCCTTTGATGTTTTTGAATAGAAGCATGCTGATGTCTTGTGCTGTACGGCCCGGCGCATTGCTCCACCGGCCCGTTATACGATATTGATTCACTAAAACTAACGTACCCCGTGCCGGTTTATTGTATCCCCGTCCGTCTGAATCCCCCAAAATACCGCGACTTTTTTTACCGCCCGTTTAAAAATCATCGGTGTCCGGTACAATATTCACCGGACACCGATAATGTATTTTCTGAATATGCTGATGAATTTTCTGATTTAAATATACTGGTTCTGATTTAAATATACTGGGGCGGGATCATTTGCCGAGGAGGGTGTCGACGACGTACTCGCGTGTAAGTTCAGAGGCGGGGCGCCCGAACCACATCCAGCGTGCGTCACTGAGGTCAAGCACCTCGGCCCGACGTTTCATCTCGGCCACGAATTCATCGGTGAAGATTTCGGTCAGCGGTGTGGCCTGAGGTTCCCCCTCAAGCGGGTGCAGGAACAGATAGCCGTCGTAATTATCGGCATAACTGCCGGTTGCGGCGTTATACTTGATTTCATGAATGCCGTCGAAAGGCTCGGCGCCGAACGGCGAGCCGGCCAGCCGGAAACCTACGGAACGATCCCCGGCAAGGGCGAACGCCCGGTCGAACATACCTCCGCGCACCTGCTCGCGGTGATTGCCGCTGTTGTCGCTCGAAATAGAGTGCTGGTAAATGGTGAATACGTTGTCGCTGCCGAGCCGCGCCGAGAGCTGAGCGCCGGCTGTGAGCTGCGCATCTTGGCCGTGCGCCGCCGAGGCTATACCCGCCTGGCCTGACTTGTAGGCGTGGGCACACCCCACCAGGAAGAGGGCGCCGCGACTGTCAGACGACTCGGCGAGCGTACTGCAGATCACATCGGCCATGTGGGTGTTGCGGTCTTCGGCCTCGGCCTGATCTTCCGTTACCTTCGAATAGGGTATCTGATAATCTACCAGGGTGACCTTGATGCGGTTTTCCTCGGGCAAGGAATGATTCAGGCTCCACAGATCGGATATGAAATCAAACTCGCCACGATCCCACCATCCGTTAGGCTGTTCCTCACGGAAAATGCGGTATATCAGCTCACTGTCAGGCTCGGTTCCGGCCATGAACTCATCCATCAGCGGCTGACACCACGACGGGAGTTCCATGAAAAGATGCCCCGTTTTCCGGGCGAAACCGGGCATGGCCAGCAGTCTGCGCAACATATCCCACGACACCTTGCGGCGGTGATACTCTCCGTTGACTACAAGACGGTAGCGGCCCAGCATGTCGAGCACGAATTCCTCGGGCGACTGGCTGACCCCACCCAGGAAATCAGCGAACGGAGCCACATCTTGCGGCAGATTCTCAATGGCGGCTATTCGCGGCACATTCGCCAGGTGCACCGGCAGCTGTGCCACAGCCTCGTTCACGGCGCCGTCAGGGTCGTAGGCGAGGCCCTGCCCTCCGTTTACCCAGCGTCCATTCTCAAGCCAGCAATAGTTGAGTAGATAGAAACCGTCGCCCTCAGTATGTGTGACCACGGCGGCCGCGCTGTCGCGATATGTGATGACACGGTCGATCTGCTCGCCGAGCACACGGTTTACATAGGCGGAATCCACACCCTCATCCGGGGCGTCGGCCGCAAAGCTGAACTTCGAGGTGGATATCTCCTTCCAGTACCGGGCATGCCCCGTGGCGCACACCCAGGCCCGTGAAAGGAAATATGACATTGGCGACGACAGGTTTATCGAGTCAAGCTGAAAGTCGCCTGTCTTCCGGTTCACCTCTTCCATCCGGAAACCTTCGGGCATCTGCGCCGCGCACAACTGCGCCGTACCGAGAGCCATACATACTGCAAGAATGTTAATTTTCATTTTATTATGGTTATTAGGAAGTTGAAATGTCGGTCGGGGTCAGCCGCGGTGGTCGACTATGAGGTCATTGGCGCGCTCTTTCAGGGAGGTAGTGGAACGGGCCGATGAGCCGTAGACAGCCCTGACGTTGTCGTATTCGCGGAAAGCATTTTCCACCCGGCTCACCAGAGCGCTGTAGGCGGCATCAGACATGTGCGGGGCATAAAGCCGGTTCACCAGGTCGCTCAGATAGTTCCAGTGGCCGTCGGCAATGCGTCCGGGCACTTCGGCCAGGGCGGCGACAAGCGAGGTGTTGTTGCTAAGCGGCGCGGTCTTGCGCAACCGGGCGGCGCGCGCTATGGTACTGCGCGCGGCATCGGCGCCGCTGAAACGCGCTCCGGAGAGCCTGCGCGCCTCGGCATACATGGCCAGCGTGGATTCTATGGATTTCAGGGCGTCACCGGATCCCGAGGCCGTCACGACCGAAATCCCGCCGGCGGTCTTCAGAGAGCGGAGATAAGCGGCCCGCGCCCCCATGAATGCAATGTCGTGGTCAAGCCACACGGCACGACTGAAACGCGCGTCGCTCCAGGTTTTCAGTTTCGGCACATAAACGGTCACAAGCTCTGTCATCCTGGTGTCGGCGGCAGCGGCATCTATCAGTTTTTCAGCACGGGCGGCAGCCATGAGGTCATTCACCTCGAAAAACAGCCGGTGCACCGAATCGAGGCCATGATCGTCGGTATTGTCGATGCGGGCTATCCCCTGCTCGACTGTTGTCGTATATGGGTCGGTGAGCGCGAGCCGGGCCGGGGGCGCCATGACCGTGCGGTAATATATCGCCACCGCGGCCACCACAGCCACCGCCGCGAGCACCAGTAGAATGATTTTTATCGGGGTCTTCATAAGTTATCTGAAGGGATGGTCATTTCTTTTTGCCGTCGGCAACATCGAAGGGTGAGGCGGTTCCGCCGTTCTTGCCGGAATCCTTGGCGGGTGTGCTTTTGGCTGATTTTCCGGTTTTGGCTGATTTTCCTGTAGCACCTGCCTTTGCGCCGTTGCGGGCAGCCCTGGCTTTTTCAGCCTCGGCAGCACGCGCTTTCTCGGCCTCTTCGGCACGGCGCAGTTCCTCGGCACGGCGGGCATTGTCTTTCTCAAGCGAATCGAGACGGGCTGCCGCGGCGGCATCCTCCGGCGAAAGCTGACCCGGCGTGACAGGATTCTCGGCTCCGAATTCATCGGAAACCATATCGAGGCTCCCGGCACCGGTCTGCACCTGCTCATATTCCGTTTCCGAGGGCCATATCCACCTGTACACCGCCATGGCGCCCCATGCAAGCAGTGCCACGGCACAAGCCACACCGAAACCGATCAGCCAGTCGGTCACGCGGTTATGCTCTTTCTGCACAAGATGGTTGTGCTGCATGGTGTATCCCGGCAGCAGCTCGGGGTCATACGGGTCAAAGCCTTTGCCTGAAATGACCACGCGGGCCTGTGTGCCGTCGCGCAGCGTCACGGTGCGCTCCACTGTGGTCTCCTTGCGCTCAAGATAGAATGTAAGCGGTAACGACACGAGGTCGACCGTCTTTGACAGGCGCGGGTACTCGGGCGTGGCCGGCACGGCCTCAAGCCGGACACCCCTGAGCCTGTCGTCAGGGAAACAGAGCTGCGACGTGAGCGGCTGACCGTTGAGCATGACACTGCGCAGGGGGATTTCCGTACCCTTGTCACGGTCAAGCACCCGTATGTCCTTAAGATCCACCACCTTCATCCAGGGGGTGCTGTCGGCGGGGATGGCCAGCGGCATCCCGTCGGCCTCGGCGGTCGCCGTAACGGCAAACGGTTTCGGCCTGTAACCTTCGCGCACGGCGCGGAACCGCATCTGCGTGCCCGAAACCTCCATCTTAGGCACGGTGAACGGGTTTCCCTGCGCGTCGCAGATCTTCACGCCGGGGCCGAACGCTGCCGCCACGGCCTCGGGCGCGGGGGGCATCACCGCCACCTGCTCCACGAGCCTGAGCGTGTCGTTGAGGTTCACCACACCCGCACGCAGAGGCAACGGCCTGTCCATGATGAACACCGACCGGTAAAGCGAATATTCCGGCTGATAGCGCCCGGGGCCCAGAATCTCCTCCGGGGTGAAACGTGGTGCGCCCACAGCGGCATACCCCTGCCGGGCCGACGGCCGGTAGGGGGGCGTGTAGGTCTTCGAGGTATAATCTTCGCGCGACATCTTCAGCAATGTCTCGCGTGCCTGATTGTCGAACTCGCCGCGGCTTACAATCTTCTTCACACTGTCAAGCACGCGCACAAGCTCCAGACCGCCGATCTCCGAGCACGAGGGCACATGAATCCAGACACACATGTTGTCTTCCGAACGGCCGGGCACCGGTCTTACCACCGAAAGCAGTATGGCCTTTGGCAGCACCTCAAGCTGTGTGACTATGTTTCCGGCCTGAACGTATGCAGGGTCAAGCGCCGCGAACGACGCGCGCACGTCATGTATGGCCGATTTCCACTCTTTCTGCGCGCCGATGAGTGTCGGTTCCTGAACACCGCCATAGGTGACCTGCGTGGCGAAACTGAGCGACGATATATTGTGTTCCATTGATTTCTATATTTGAGGGAGGTTATGATTATTTTGTCAGACTGCCGAACAATGTGCTCAGGCGCGAGCGGCTCTCGCCTGCCGAGCGTTCGAGGAATATGCTCACCACGGCACGGGCTGCGGCGGGGTTGAAACGGCAGTAATCCTGCATGTTAACCTCGCCGAGCGAGAATGGCAGCCTCTGCACCTGGCCCCCGTTGATGTTGTAACGCCCGCAGAGAGTGGCGAGGTTTGAATAAAAGCCGGGATAATAGGTGTTTATATACTGCACCAGGTGCTGTCTGAGCACCTCGCCGCTGTAGGGCGCGTTGTCGACTTTCGTAATCAGCAGGAATATCGCGTCGGTGTCGCGCACGAAAATACCGGTGCGGTTTATGTAGTTGAACGCGCCGTCGAGATACTCGGCCTGGGTCAGACCGTTGTAGAGGCGTTTCTCACCCCCGTATTCAAGCACGAAAAAATGTATCTTGCGGTTGTGCGAGCGCGACTGCGGACTCACAAGCAGCGATGTGGCCACCTGGAGCGATCGCATCTGGTCGTCGGTCAGCGGCTCGTGGGCGTCGACCTTGTACATAGCCGTCATAACCTCGCCCGAGAGGTCGATGCAGGTCAGCGGATGATAGCGGCCGTTACGGTCCATAAGGTCGAAGGCCATGACGTAGGTCGACGTCACCGGTGTGCCCGGGGGGAGCGACATCACGCCGTTGGTGGTCTTGAATATAGAACCGAGGCGCATCATGTAGCCGTAACCCTGGCAGTTGTTGTCCTTTATCATCGCCGAGGCCACCGACCCGTCGGCGGCGGCACTGAGTATGGCGCCCATGGCACAGGTCTTGCCCGACGAGGGGATGCCCCAGAAATATACCTCCGTGCAGTCGCGGGTGATGGGGCCCACAGGCTCGGCCTCATCAAAACGCGGACGCACACTGTCGAACTCGTAAAGCTTGTCGATGAATTCCTGGCCGATACCGGCTTCCACCACCTCGTCGCGGGTGACATACCCTTCATCGAGAAGACGGCGCATGGCGGCGGTGTTGATAATGTTCGGGTCGTCGCGCAACATCTCCTGAAGGTCGGCCACAGTGAACCGCCCCGAAGACTGATCGAGCCCCTGCGCTATGACCTCGACATACTTGGAGGCCTTGTCGCCGATATTCTTGTCGGTCTGGACGGCACGTATGCGCCGCTCTACCACCGTGCGGTCGATTCCGGATGACGAAACCCTCCCGCCGGGGAGTGTCAGGGCGTTCAACAGCTTACGGGCCTCGCGCACATGCGGTGAATCGGGATATTCATCGATGAACCGACGCAACGCCTCCACGCTGTTCCTGTCCACGCTCTCCCAGGGGTCGGTGTATTCGGGTTCACCGTGGTGTTCCTCGACCTCGGTTTTTATCTCCGGGCCGGGAGCCTGCCGCGGTCCTCCGGCCGCATCGACCAGAGCCTTTACCTCACGGCGCTTTTTAGGGGCGAAATTCGGGCCTGCGTTCTCAACAAGCTCGTCATAGCTGACATAGCCCTGCACGATGAGCGCGGCTATCTGTTTCGCGTCATAAACAGGCAGGTTATCGTATATATCAATCTTTGTAGGCACTTTTATATACAGTTTGATCGAAAGTCGTTAGAAAGCACTGAAATCAGAGTCGTTTTTAGAGCGTCCGGTTCTCGGGGCAACAGGGGGCGCCGGATTGCCCGGCTGCTGCCAGCCCTGCTCTTGCGGCGGATAATGCTGCTCGGGCGGGTTCTGCCACTGAGGCTGGCCGGGATTCTGCCATTGAGGCTGTTGCCACCCCTGAGGTGACTGCGGGTTCTGCCAAGTCTGTTGCGACGCCCCCTGCCACTGCGGCTGTCCCTGACGCCCGGCAAGCACCGGGTCGGGAACACCGGCATTGCGCGCCCAGGCCCGACGGCCGAACAGCGTGTAGGGACTCTTTGAGTCGCGCCTCTGCAGCAAATAGGGCAACACAAGCATGGCATACATCAACAGGGCGAACAGCATGGCGTTCAGGCTCAGACTGCCGCCCGACACCATCATCTCCTCTACACGCGCCAACCCCCCGAGAGCCTCTGCCTTCGACGGGCTTGCCTCGCCGAAAGGCACGGCACCGCTCTCCCCCCGGAACACATGCTCCGAGAACCCGTTGAGCCGGCTGTTCCAGTCGGTGATGGCCGAGGCGATCTCGCGCGTATTGCCGAGCAGGAACACATTCCAGGCGCTCACGCCGTTGTCGGCCATGTCTATCCATTTATAGGCCTGGACCTTGAGTTTTCTGTAATTGTCTGACAGCAGGGCAAGTTCCATGACCTTCAGCCGATTTGCGACCTGAACACCCTCGCTTCCCTTGACAAATCCGAGCGAGCGGTAAAGCGGGGCGGTCTCACCCTGCACGGCCACGCGACGCAAAAGCATGTCGTAGCGGTCGATGCGGCACCCGGCATATTCCTCGTAATCGGTGAACATGGCGCGCGACGAGTTCACGGCATCACCGAAAGCGCGGGCCAGCTCGTCATTGGCGGCCTGAACCGTCCAGAAGTGCCCCATCGGGTACATGCAGACTATCAGCACCACCGGCGACGCGAAAATCAGCACTCTTTCCAGACGCACGTTCCGGCCGAACTTCGGGCCGTTGTCAGAGCCTTTCAGCACCTGCGGCACGATGAAGAAGATGACCAACAGTGCGGTCACCCCTATGGCGGCAAGCACACCGGCGGTCATGTTTCCGCCGGTAAGGTATGTGGTTCCCATGAAAGTGACATACATGCAGAATATCATGGCGATGAACGCAATGATATGTCCCCACGAGAACCTGAGTTTTCTGTTCATTTACGTTTATCCTATTTGTGGGGGAGCTGTCTCTCAAGCTCCGCTATGCGTTTCTTGTAATATTCGATCTGGCGGCGTATCTCGTCGTAATCGGTACCGTTTCCGGGGGTAACCGTTCCCCCGGCGGGAGCCGCGCCACCGTTTCCGGGACCGGAAACAGAGCCGTTGCCCGGACCGGCCACACCACCGTTGCCGGGCGTCACAGTGCCCGCGGCGGGCGAACCGCCCACGGGCGCCACAGAGCCGTTGCCCGGCAACACCGCCACATCACCCCCGGCAACACTTCCTGCACCCGGAAGGGGCTGTGCGCCCGAAGTGCCGGGGTCATCGCCCCAAACAGCACCCGGATTCACGTAACCCTGTCCGTCGGGCACCGGTGGCATCGGCCTGTCGGCTCCGCGCTGGAAGTCGCCGGACTGCACACCCTTCAAAGCCAGATCCACCTGTATCATCGGGGGCATCGCGCCATAGACGTCACACCCGGTGCGGTACAGCACATCGCGTGCCTGACGGGCTGTCACGCTGCGGTCAAGCGACTTCATCAGCGCCACGGCACCCGCCACAAGCGGAGCCGCCTGCGACGTGCCGTCGAACGCACGGAAATCACCTGTCGGGAACGACGACATGATGTCGACACCCGGGGCACTGAGGTCGGTGCCGTCGCCCCAGTTGGTGAACTCGGTGGGATATTTACGACGGTCGACCGCCCCTACCGCAATCGAGAGGGTGTTGCGGTTCTCCGGGGGGAGAATCGAGAGTATGTTGTCGTTGCCGGCGGCCATGACAAGAACCACATTCTTCTTCACTGCCGACTCGGCTACTTTGTTCCAGAGTTTCTGGGTATTGAGGAACTGCGTGCGGGCAAGCTCGCGCTGTGCCGACGGCGGGAGTATCGCCAGGGCGCTCAGCGACGGGCCCACCGACATATTGATCACCGACGCGCCGTTGTTCACGGCATACATCACGCCGCTGACCAGCGCCGACAGCGGGCACTGGCCGTTGTCGAATACCTGCACCGGCATGAGCGAGCAGTCGGGGGCCACACCGGCGGCGCCTTTCGAGGCATAGAACTCGTCGGAGCCTACGGCCAGAACCGCGGGGTGGGGGGCGGGGGCGGCGCAGTTCATCGC
>USKE01000005.1 GCA_900555165.1 uncultured Porphyromonadaceae bacterium
TGGCTCAGCCATACCGTGGCCAAGAACGCGGCACTGTTGGGCGCGTCCATGACCGATTTCAGCACGGCCGTTGCCGGGCACCATGTGGGCGAGCTTTACGGTATGGTGCAGCGGCAGGCGCTCGTAGTGTCGATGAAAGAGATCTACGGCTGGCTGCTGATCATCGCCCTGGTTTCAGTGGCTGTGATCGCCGTGAGCTACGGGCCGATGCGCCCGTGGGCCATCTTCCCCAAATGGCGCACGATACGCCGTGCCATCCGGTCGCTGGTGCGCCACGAGGAGCGCGAGCGTGAAACCGGTATGCTATCATGACTCCGGCAATATAATAAAGTTGGTATCAGCCTGTGTAAATGACTGTCTGGCAACGGTAGGAGGCTGTTGCGGTTGTCGTCTAATTTGTAGGGACATCGCTTTGCGATGTTTAGCTGGATATCAGCATGATAGCCTAACATGCCAAAGGCATGTCCCTACAATTCGAGGAGTTCTGCAACACCCTCTTTCCGTTTACGTCATTATATAAAAGAAGGCCCGGGGCGTGCGCTCCGGGCCTTCGGCTTCTATGTTAGCCCTGATGAGGGCTGAAAGCTACCTTTTTTAATTTACAGTGAAAGGTACCTTTGAATGTATGTCGCGGCTTGACGAGCCCACGAGGGCCTCGAATTTGCCCGGCTCAACCACCCACTGGTGCTTGTCGGCATCGAAGTAGCTGAGGGCGTCGCGCGAAATGGTAAATTTCACTTCGGCGGTCTCGCCCGGTTTCAGCGATACTTTCTTGAACCCTTTCAGCTCCTTGACGGGGCGGTCAATGGTCGATTTCAGGTCTGAGATGTAGAGCTGCACCACCTCTTTACCCTCGCGGTCGCCCACGTTGGTGACGGGAACGGTGACGGTGAAGGTGTCGTCGGCCGAGCCGGCGTTTTTGTCAATGGTGGCTTTGCCGTATTTGAATTCAGTGTAGCTGAGACCGTGACCGAAGGGGAAGGTGGGTTTCAGCTTGTTTTTGTCGATAAAGCGGTAGCCCACGTAGATGCCTTCGTTGTAGGGCATGTCCATGACCTCGTTGCCGAGCTTGTCGATGGCAGGGTGACCGGGATATTCGCCCAGCTTGTGCGCGCCGCACTGGTCGAGTGTGGCGTAGTAGGTGTAGGGGAGCTTGCCGCTGGGGTTGACCTCGCCGGTGAGCACGTCGGCCAAGGCGTTGCCGGTCTCGTTGCCGAGATACCACGCCTGCATGATCGATTTCACTTTGCCGGTCCAGGGCATTGCCACGCCGGTGCCGCTGATGTTGATGACGGCGATGTTGGGGTTGGCGGCGGCGATGGCCTCGATGAGCTCGTTCTGGCCGTAGGGGAGGTCAAGCGACTCGCGGTCGGTGTCCTCGCAGTCCTGGTGGTTGCTCTTGTTGAGGCCGCCGAAGAAGAGCACGATGTCGGCGTCTTTGGCCACGCGCACGGCCTCGTCACGCAGTTCCTCGGGCGAACGGGGGTCGTCGAGGTTCTGGCCGGTGACAACACCGTTGTATTCGCCGGTGGGGTCACCAACGTAGCCGCGGGCGTAAACGATGTCTGCCTTGTCGCCGATACGGCTCTTGAGGCCGTCGAGCGGAGTAATCTCGTAACGGGCCTTGAGCGACGACGAACCGCCGCCTACAGTCATCATCTTTATGGCGTTCTCGCCGATGACGGCAATCTTCTTCTTCCCGTCGAGGTTGAGCGGCAGCAGGTTGTCGCGGTTCTGGAGCAGTACCACACCGTCGGCGCCGATTTCGCGGCAGGCGCGCACATGCTCGTCAGAGCCCATCGAGCCGAAAGGACGGTTGCGGTCCATGGCGGTACGCAGTGTCAGGCGCAGTACGCGGCGCACCTTGTCGTCGAGTTCGGTGGTGCTGTAAGTGCCGTCCTGAATACCATTGAGGTAGGGGTTGGCCAGGAAGTAGTTGTCGTATGCGTTCGAGGCACCGTTCGAGAGGCCGTTGGTCCACGAGCCGAACTCCATGTCGAGGCCGCCCGAGACGGCGGTACGGGTGTCGTGCACGGCACCCCAGTCTGAGATCACGGCGCCGTCCCAGCCCCATTCACCCTTCAGGATGTCGTTCATCAGTATGGGGTTATAGCTGGCGTGTTCGCCGCGGAAAAGGTTGTAGCCACCCATGAACGACCAGGCGTCGCCCTCCTGTGCGGCGGCTTTGAAACCGGGCAGGTAGATTTCGTAGAGCGTGCGGTCATCGACGATAGGGTTGGATGTGTGGCGGTTGATTTCGTTGTTGTTGAGGGCGAAATGCTTTACGCATGCGGCCACGCCGTTGCTCTGCACACCCTGAACATAGGGAACCACCATCTGCGAGGTGAGGTAGGGGTCTTCGCCCATGTACTCGAAGTTGCGGCCGTTGAGCGGTGTGCGGTATATGTTGATGCCGGGGCCGAGGATCACGCTCTTGTTGCGGTAACGAGCCTCAGCGCCGATGCTTTTGCCGTAGAGATGTGCCATTTCCGGATCCCAGGTGGCGGCCAGGGCTGTTAGCGACGGGAATGCCGTGCACGAGTCGTTGGTCCACTTGGCCTGCTCCCATTCGTCCCAGAGCACCTCGGGGCGCACGCCCATCGGGCCGTCGGTACACCAGATTTCAGGTATGCCGAGACGCGGCACACCGGGGGCGCTGAATTTGGACTGTGCGTGGATAATGTTGATTTTCTCTTTAAGCGTCATGCGCTTCAGGGCATCCTCGACTCGTTCCTCAATCGGTTTTGTGTCGTCGAGATATACCGGTGTGTCGGCAAAGACAGAAGTTGTCGCCAATAACAGGGGCAATCCCAGAAGAAATTTTTTCATGAAAAAGATCTGTATGAAAAGATAGATAATGCTGTAGTATCACAACGTATGCGAATGGCCATATATTGCGTGTGGCCATGCGTGTCGCGGGTAGTTTTCAGGTGGGTTTTAAAGAATCCAGGCAGGCTTTTAAAGTATGGAGCCCGGAGGACTCGTGTCCCCCGGAACTCCACTGCTTTACCTAAAACCTTATTGTATCTTTTGTACCTTGGACGGGGATCAGAGTTTCACCATGGTTATGGTGCCGTTCTCGATGCCGCCGGTGAGGTCTATTGTCACGCGGTATGTGGCGCCCTGCTCAAGCTGCACGCCGTCGGCCAGCTCGAAGTTGCCGGTGTTCTTGAGCAGCGATGCGGTGTCGCCTGCCATGCCGAGGGCACCCTGGCCGAACTCACCGCCCCAGCCGTTCTGGTGGAAGAACTTGAACGACAGGTAATCGTAGCGGTAGCGGTCGCCTGTCACCGAGCCGTGCTCGGGACCTGCTTTGCCGGTGAACTGGTAGACTTTGGGCGATACCTGTGCCAGACTGTAGGCTTTGCCGGGATCCCAGCCGAACTGCGAGTCGAGCGAGGGTGAGCCTACGCCCCAGCCCATCATGTAGAGGACGCCCGAACCGTCGGCCTGCAGGGTCATCTCTGAACCGTCGGCGTTGACCATCTGGGCCGAGAGAGTGCCGTTGAGCTTGTCGAGGATGACGTTGTAGTGGCCCGAAACGGGGAGGAACGTAATCTCGTAGGCATCTTCGTCGAAAGCGAAGAAGTCGGGGTCGTAATAGAGGGCGTCAAGTTCGGTGAACTCGCGGAAGGTCAGTTTAGAACCCTGTGTCATCTCTATGACGGTAGAGTAGAGCGCGTTGTCGTTGGTAGACATCTTTTGGCCGTTGAGGTAGATCGGTTTCTCCTCGAACTGCTGCTCGCCCTGGAACTCGGTGGTGAGAATGGCGTCGTTGATGCCCTGTGTGAGATCCACGGTGATTACGTACACGCCGTTGTCCTGCAGGGTGACACCATCTTTCAGGAAGAGGTTGCCGTCGTCGTGGCCGTTGACTTCCTTGCCGGCACCCACGCCGATGAGGTCAGACTGCGATACCAGGTTCTCGCTCTTGAGCTCGATGCCCCAGCCCATCTGGCCGAAGAACTTGAAGTTGATTGCGTCGGTGGCGATGGTCTTGCCGCCCACAACGGTAATCTGGTAAGTCTTCTCGCCTACGGGAGCCATGCATAGGGCGTTCTCGGTGGTCCAGCCCACAGCGTTCGACAGCGACGGATGGCCGATGCCTTCGCCGATAATCCAGAGGGCGCCTGTGCCGTCGTCGTTAAGCGTGGCGGGCTCAGTGCCGTTGAGCTTGTAGACGCGGAAATACTGGCGTTTGGTGTCGGCTATGATGCGGTAGTTGCCGCTATAGGCGTTGAATGTCAGCGAGCCGTCTTCGTTTTTGGTGAAGAAATCGGGGTCAATCCACCAGTCGCCGAAGTTGGGGAACCCGTCGGGGGTGATGAGGTCACCCTTGGAAAGGTTCAGGTCGATTTTCGAGGTGGTTTCGTCGATGGCCTCCAGCTGCTGGCCGTTGAGGCTGAGCACTACAAAGGGCGAGCCCTCGAAACTGAAGGTGTTGAACGAGATGGTGTAGCGGCCGGGTGCCGAGTTCGAGAAGGGAATCGAGCCTTCGACGCCCGGTTTGATCTGGCTGTTCTCGTAGCCGAACACGATTTCCTGACCGTGCTCGCCGTATGCCGGTGCCACGATGACACCGCGCATTTCGGCGGGGAAACGGTCGGTCATCGAGTACACGTATTTCTCGTCAGTGCGGTTCATCGTGTACTCGGTGCCGTCTTCGGCGCGGAAGATCAGCGACTCATAGTCGGGGTGAGTGATCTTGACAGTGTAGAACTGCTCCGTGGTGGTGAAGTGTATGTTCTGCAGGGTCAGGCGCAGGGTTGCCTCGCCGTCGGGGATGTTGGCGAGATAGGGAATCTCGATCTCGGCCTGGTAGTCGGCGCCGTTCTCTTTGGTGCGGATGACCTGCTCGGTCACCATCTCGTCGCCGAAGTAGAGCTCGGCATGGATTGTCGACAGGGGCACCTCGGCGTCAGATGCCTTTACGGTGAAGGTGAGCTTGTCGCCGAAACAGGCCTGGCCCAGATCGCCGGTCACGTTCATGACCGGATTGCCCGGAGCGTACTCCTCGTCGTTACATGCGGTCAGCATGGCTGCCGATGCGAACAACAGGGCAAGTGTCTTGATATATTTCATGTGGATGAATTTCTAAAAGTTGTGATGAACGGTGGGTATAGGAGTTACTTCCACGACAGCGATACGGCGCTGCGGGCCGGAACGGTGACGGGGAAGTGGTGGGTGCCGTCGTCGAGAGTCACCTTGATCTCCTCTGACTTGGCATTGCTCATTACCACGGCATACGAGTTGTCGGGGTTCTTGAAGGCCGAGTAGGTGAGGCCGTTGGTCGAGAAACCGGTGGTTCCGATACGCACGGCATCGGGTTTTACAACGCTCGACATGTGGGCGATGATGTAGTAGTGCGAGTTGCGGGTCAGCGTGGTGTAGTCGCGGCTGATGTCAACAGCACCGTAGCATGTCTGGCAGCCGCCGGGGCGGTTGGGGCCGAGATCCTCGTCAAGCATCAGGTTCCACACAATCACGCCCTTGCACCAGCGGTTAACGGTGCCGAGAGCTACCTGCTCCATGTCGTCGATGAGGCGGGTGGCCAGGTTGCGGCCATCGTTCCAGGTGCCGATTGATGTCTCGGTGAACACGAGATCCATGCCGGGAGCGGCATTGTGAACGACTTTCAGCTCATCCTTGTCACCGCCGTAATTGTGGTATGCGGCGCCGGCGAGGTACTGTTTCGCATCGGCATCCTCATAGATTTTGGTGGGATAGCCCTTCTGCGAGTCGATGTTGTCGTAGTTGTAATTGTGGTCGAAAGCATAGATCTTGGTGTCGAGACCGGCTTTCTTCAGGGCGGGGCCCAGGCCGTTCTTCACGAAGTCACGCTCTTCCTCCCAGCCCATGTACATCGAGGCGCTGTTGCCGCGGTTGAGGGGCTCGTTCTGGGGGGTCACAGAGTAGATCTTGATGCCGTTGTCGGCCATGGCCTTGATCCATTTGGCGAAATACTCGCCGTAGTCGGCATAGTATCTGGGGTTGAGGTAGCCGCCTTTCCAGCGCGACTCGGCAGTGTTCTTGTTCTCCCAGTCGTGGAACAGTTTCATCCAGCGCGGGGCGGTCCAGGGGGTGCCCATGATCTTGAGGTTCGGATTCACGGCAAGAATCTCCTTGAGGATGGGAATCACATACTGTGTCTCCTCAGATGTAAGGGCGAAGTTCTCGATACCCTCCTTGTCGCAGCAGGTGTATTCGCTCAGCGAGAAGTCGCTGCAGCCGATAGAGATACGCACGTAGCTGAAACCGAAACCCTTCTCGGGCGAGAATGTTGTCTCAAGGAACTCCTTGCGGTCTTCGGGTTTCATCTTGAGCAGGTTGTAGCAGGTCGAGCCTGTCACGGCCACGCCGAAACCGTCCATGGTCTGGAATTCCTCGGAGGGCATGAGCTTTATGGTCGAGGGCGACATGTTGTCGCGTGTACTGAAATCGATCCACGACTCCTTGAGATCCTGCGAGCGGTTGGATGTGGTGGTGATCACGCGCACGTCGCCTGAAGTCGGAGTTTCGGGAGTCTCGGGGGCGGGAGGCAGAGGTCCCGGTTTGTCGTCGCCGCACGAGCTGAGAGCGAGCGCGCCGGCAGAGAGAGCTGAGGCTATGAAAAGTCTGTAATTCATTGTCATGTTTTTCTTATTCATATAAGTAACTGCCGGAAATGCAATTTATTGGGCCGTTTGATTTAATTAAGCCATGTAGCCGGAAATTAACATTTCCGTGCAGTCACTCATATAGGGTATGATCAATAACCGGGGTTCTGTTTCACGTTGGGGTTGGTGTCGAGCACGCTCTGCGGGATGGGCAGCAGATACGAGTTGGCCGAGAAGGGCACTGCTATGGGCAGACGGCCCGGGTCGTTGCGCTGTGCGGCGGCCATGGTCTCCTCAAGGATGTCGAGGCGCACCAGGTCATACCAGCGCTCGCCCTCGCAGGCCAGCTCCAGACGGCGCTCGTTCACGTAGGCCTGGAACAGGCTCTCCTTATTGGCTTTCTCTGCTGCGGTGAGCTTGGCCACGCCGGCGCGGGTGCGGATCTGGTCGATGATGTCGGCGGCGCCCTGCAGGTCGGTGTTCGGGCCCATGAGCAGAGCCTCGGCCTTGAGCAGGAGCACGTCGTCGTAGCGCAGGAAGTAGATGTTGCTGAACTCAGAGTGTACCTTGAACATGAAGGCGTAGTTGTCAGAGGGGTAGTAGTTGCTCCAGGGGCATTCGTAGTAGACCACGGTCTGCTCTTTGCGTTTCACGTCGCCAACCTTGTCGAAGGCGGCGATCAGGTCGCGAGAGGGGGTGATCCACTTGGCCCATGAGAAACTGTTGTCCCAGTCGGCGTAGCGGCGACCGTACATCATGTCGGCCCAGTTGCCTGCGCCGGGGTAGTAGTGCAGCTCAAGGATTGACTCGGGGGTGTTCTGCTTGAGCATGGTGGCGGTGAAACCGTCTTTCACAGGGCCGTCGACGGCAAAGCAGTCAGCGTATTCGGGGTTGAGGGCGTAGCCGCGTGCAGTGAGCTGGTCAACGTACTCAATCACCTTGCCATAGTCGCGCACAGCTTTCTCGCAGTAGATTTTGGCGAGCAGGCCGCGTGCCACATCCTTGCTGAAACGGGTCTTGTCGCCGTTACCTTCGGGGGCGTAGCGCATGGCGTCGTCAAGGTCCTTGAGGATGTACTCGTATGCCTCGGCCTCGGTGTTCTGAGCGGGGAAATAGCTCTGGTAAGACTCCTCGATATTCTCTGAGGTGATGTCCTGCGGAATGGTGGTCACGATGGGAATGTTGCCCCACATGCGCACCATACGGTACCAGATGAAAGCACGCATGATCTCGGCCTGGCCGCGCATCACGTTCACCTCGTCGGGGGTGAGGCTCTTGTCGCCCACCGACTCCACGCCGATGATGAACTTGGTGCATTTCGCGGCCTGGAGCATGTAGTAGTCCCAGTCGCGGTTCACGCAGAGGGTGGTGCCGTTGAGGTCGTTGGTGGCGGGGTCGACCACCTCAGAGCCGGTGGTGCCGGCGTATGCGTTGTCGCTGTGCACGTCGCCGATGAGCAGCCAGTCGAGCTGCAGGAAGTTCTGGTTGCCGCGGAAGTCCTCGTAGAGCTGTGTGAGGGCGCTCTCGGCTTCGGCGCGGTTCTTGTAAACGGTCAGATCCTCGGGGTTGGTGATTTCCTCGCCCTGCGTGATGTCAGAGTAGTCACTGACAGGCTCGTAGTCGAGGCCGCAGGAGGTGGCCATCAGGCCCAGGGCCGATATGCTGCTGATGATATATTTCAGTTTCATGAGAGTTTGCTGATATTAGAAGTCGATGTTGATGCCGAACACGTAGCTCTTGCAGTGGGGATAGGTACCCCAGTCGATGCCCTGCACGTGGCCGTTGTTGCCCCACTGGTTCACCTCGGGGTCCATGCCCGAATAGTGTGTGAAGGTGACGAGGTTCGATGCCGTGAAGTAGGGCTGGATGCGCGAGATACCGAGTTTCTTCATCCACTGGCCGCGGATGTCGTAAGAGAGCGAGATGTCTTTGATGCGCAGGTAGCTGCCGTCTTCGATGAAGTAGGTAGAGTTACGCATATTCCAGCCGGCCTTGGGCACGTCGGTGATCTGACCGGGGATGCGCCAGCGGTAAAGCACCTGTTTGGTCTGGTTCTTGCCGTCATACATGCCTTCGGTCTCCATGCGCGAGGCGTTGAAGATGTCGTTGCCGTATGAGCCCTGAAGGAAGATGCTCAGGTTGAAACCTTTGTACGAGAAGGTGTTGGTCATACCGAATGTGAAGTCGGGGTTGGGGTCGCCGATGTATGTGCGGTCTGACGACGAGATGCGGCCGTCGCCGTTGAGGTCTTCGTAGATCATCATGCCGGTTTCGGGGTCAACGCCGTTGGCGATGTAGCCGTAGAAACCGCCGAGCGCGCGGCCCGGTTCGTTGCGCACCACAGCCTCGTTCACGGTCTCACTGGTTACGGCGTCGAGATATACTTTCTGGAGCTCAAGTTTGTCGAGACGGTTCTTGTTGAACGACATGTTGAGGTTCGTGGTCCACGAGAACTCACCCTCGAAGTTATGTGAGGTGATGCTGAACTCGAAACCTTTGTTGGTCATCTCGCCTTCGTTACGCTGGATCGAGCTTGCGGCTGCGGCGCCAGAGGGGAGGTCGACGTTCATGAGCATGTCGGTGGTCTTCTTGTAGTACCAGTCGGCGCTGAACTCGATGCGGTTGTTCAGTACCGAGAAGTCGACGCCGACACCGGTCTGGGTGGTTGTTTCCCAGGTGAGGTCGCGTGTGCGCAGGTTGGCCTGCGAGAGTGTGGGGACAGAGGTGCCTTTGCCCTCTTCGAACCAGGGCTGGCGGTTGATGTTGTAGCGCTGCAGGTAGGCATAGTCACCGACGCCGTTCTGGTTACCGGTCTTACCCCAGCCTGCGCGGAGTTTCAGGTCGTTTAGCCACTGCACGTCCTTGAGCCATGACTCCTGCGAGATGCGCCATGCGGCAGATACCGAGGGGAATACTTTCCAGCGGTGGTCGGGGTGCAGTTTCGACGAGCCGTCGTAGCGGATGTTGGCGCTCACGAGGTATTTCGAGTCGAAGTTGTACGATACACGGCCCAGGTACGAGAAGATGCCCCATGTCGAGCCGGCCGAGCCTGTGCCGGTCCAGCTGATCATGTTGGCGGCGTTAAGGGTCTGGATCTTGCCGTTCATGTAATACTGGCCGTTGATCCAGTTGTTGGTGTAGTGCGAGTCGGTCCACGACGTACCGGCCATGACGCCGAATTTGTTCTTGCCGAACGAGAAGTCGTAGTTGGCCACGTTATCCCATGTGAGCACGGTGTTCATGTTGCGGCCGTCGTAACCTGTACCACCCTGCTCGCGGCCGTAGGTCGTTGTCTCGGGGTCGAGGAACGAGGTATCCCAGGCGTTGCGGCGGTCCATTGTGAACTTGCTTGAGAAGGTGAGGCCGTCGATGATGTTGAACAGCAGTTCGCCCGATGCGATGATGCGGTTCTCGCGCGAGCGGTTCGACTTCTGGCGTGCCTCGTTCTCGAGCGGGCTCTGCATGTTCAGGCCGTAGAAGTTGTTATAGTAGCGTGTGGGGTTTTCGGGATCCCAGATGGGAGCGTAGCGCGGAGTGTTGATCACGGCGAGGATCACGCCGCCGCGGTTGCCGACGGTACCCATGGCGCCGCCGCCGTTCGACGAGTAGTCAGAGTAGACAATGTTTGCCTTGGCGGTGAGCCATTTGCGAACCTTGCCCTCGATGTTGGCACGGAAATTGAAACGCTTGAAGAACGAGCTCTTCAGGATACCCTGGTCTTTCTGGAAACCGCCCGAGAGGTAATATTTGATTTTCTCGGAGTTCTGCGAGATGGCAAGCTGGTAGTTCTGGGTGTTACCGGTGCGGTAGGTCTCGTCGAACCAGTCGGTCTGGTCGGTGAGGCCGTCGGGCAGGTGCACCAGGCCGATTTCGTCCATAAGCTCCTTGTATTCGGCTGTGTTGAGCACGTCGATCTTCTTGGCCACGCGGGTGAAACCGCCCTGGATGTTCAGAGAGATTTTGGCGTCGCCCGATTTGCCTGATTTCGTGGTGATGAGCACAACGCCGTTGGCACCGCGCGAACCGTAGATTGCGGCCGACGAGGCATCCTTGAGAATCTGCATGTTCTCGATGTCGCCGGGGGCGAGGAAGTTCACGTTGTCGACGGGAACGCCGTCAACTACATAAAGAGGCTCGTTGCTGCCGTTGAACGATGTGGTACCGCGCACGCGCACTGTCATGCCTGCGCCCGGGGCACCGGTGGGCTGCTGTACCGATACGCCGGATGCTTTGCCCTGCAGGGCCTGTGCAGCCGACACGATGGGACGGTTTGCCAGAGCCTCTTCGCCAACGGTCGATACGGCTGTTGTAAGGTCTTTGCGTTTCACCGAGCCGTAGCCGATAACGACTACCTCGTCGAGTGTATTGCTGTCTTCTGAGAGGAAAATCTTCATTCCTGCGGCGGCCTTGTGCTCCTGGGGGGCATAGCCGATGTAGGAGAATACCAGCGTGGATCCTTCAGGAACACTGAGCTGGAAATTGCCGTCGAGGTCAGTGGCTGTTCCCGTCGCGGGATGTCCTTTGACTACGACGCTGACGCCGATAAGCGGCTCATCGGTCGAGTCGAGCACGGTGCCTGACGCGGTGATGTCGGCGGCGAATGCCGGCAGACTCCCGAGCAGAACCATTACCAGACCCAGGGCCAATGGTAAAAGATTGCACTTTGTTTTCATGCGGGGTTAGTTTTAAGTTATGTTGATGATATTAGTTTCGCGGTTCGGTGGTTTTACAGCAATGATGTGTTCCGGCCTTTATAATTATGTGATGAACGGCACCGGGCGATATGCGATGTGATGATGTGTCGGATCATGGCATAATTGTGATGGCGAGAAGATTTTTTTACAGTTGCAAAGTTAGTGCATAAAGTAGTCGGCTCTATGCGCGGGTAAATCGGGAGGTAAACTGTTGAATAGTGTTAAATGTCGGGTTTATAGCGTGTTGAGGCCTCTGCGATTCATAAAAAAAGTAAAATTGTGATGACGCTTGTAAAAGAATCAGGTAGTGCGTCAGGCAGGTCGGTCACTGAATTTACCCAGTTTCCTGACCTCTTCGGCAAAGTCTTTCTTGGGCACGAGCGCCTTGTTGCGCACGCGGAACCGGTTGTTGTAGACGGTTTGCGGCGAGCAGTGCAGGAACTCGGCGATCTTCACGCTGTCGGTGATGCCGAGCCTTACCAGGGCATAGATGCGAAGTTCGGTGTTGAGCAGTTCGCCCTCTTTGGGGATGATGCGTTTGTCGTCCTGCAGCAGTGCGTTGAAGTCGTTCACGAAGTCGGGATAGATATGCAGGAAGATTGTGTCGAACGACCGGTAGAACTCCCTGAGCTCATCTTTCATCATGTCGGTGCTCGATGTCTCGTCGACGATATCCTTGAACTTGCGGGTCATGGCCTTCATGTGGATATTCTTCCGGAATTCCTCGAGCTTGCCGATATAATCCGAGCAGATGGTGAAGATGTAGCCGATGTACTCCTCTTTCACATAGTTGGCCTCGCTGAGTTCGTCATTTTTTACTTTCAGGTCGTCGTTCAGTGCAGTGAGGCGGGCGTTTGCCTCGTTGAGCCTCGTATTCGCCTCGTTGAGTTGTTTGTGGGCCTCGGAGAGCTCTGCCACATTGCCGGTCAGCTTTTTGTTCGCGGTGTCAAGACTGCGGCGGTGCAGGCGCAGGCGCCTGTTCTGCACGATGATGATGCCGATGGTGACGGCCAGCACCGTTGCAAGGATGCACACAAGTACCAGGAACAGGGTGGTGCGGTTCTGTGACCGGCGGTTGCGTTCCTGCCAGGCTTTGTTGATGCTGTCTATTGTCTCGGAGATTCCGAACGCTCTCACGCGGTTTGGATATGAGATCGCCTTGTTGAGGCTGTAGTTTATATAGTGGTAGGCGTGGTCTATGTCGCCGTTGCCGTTCTCGAACATCAGTTTGGCCAGCTCTTCGAGTGAGGCTATCTCGGCGTTGGCGGTGCGGACGTCCACGATGGCCGATAGCGCCATGTATTTCTTTGCGCTGTCAATGTTACCGTCCTGCTGATACAGTCGGGCCAGTATATAGGCGTCTTTGGCGTCCTGATGGGCATCGAGTCCTGATCCGGCAAGTTTGCGTTTCAGAGCCCCGATGACATCTGCCGTTGATTTGTCGGTGCCAAGGATATCCCACCCGCGGTACCACAGGTATTCAGGGTGTGTGGAATCAATCACTGCCATTATCGAGTCTTTGTAGACGCGCTCGCGCATGTAGTAGTCGCTTGCCTCGTCGCCTCCGGCATAGTTGCCAAGATGGCTGTAGAGGTAAATCATCTGTCCGTAATATTCGGTGAGCAGTTCTTTTGACACATCTTTGCGGTCTATGGCCGACATAATGTCGAGAGCCTCTTTCAGCAGACCGGATCCGGTGAGCAGGCTTGCCTTCCTGATTTTATTGCGTGTCAGCCATTCTGTATTCCCGGCACGTTCGGCAATGGCGATGCTCTGGTCGATGTATTTCTTTGCCGAGTCTGAATTGTAGGGGAAGAACTCGCCTGCGAGCATGTTGGTAAACATGTAGCGGTCGGAGGCCGACTGGGCGCCGTTGAGTTTCTGCCTCAGCTCGGCTATCCTGATCAGTTTTGCGCGCTCAATGTCATCGCGCCGTTCGATAAGTGAGTCAAGCGTGGCGATATTGGCTGGTTCGGCGCCGGTATCGGAATGCCGTGACGAGCACGCCGTCAATGATGATATCTGGAAGAAAACTAACAGCAATAATGGATATATCAGGTGTTTCATGGCCGTTGGGTATCGAATCGGAGAGTGTGGCGACTGAGATGACTGGAGTGTAGTCCCCGGTCTGACGGGGCGCTGAGCACGGCAGACCTGCGAGGGGGATGCACCGTCATAACGGTGCATAATAAAGGCACACATGCCTTTGTTATGCAAAGTTAATTAAGCCGGGGTATATAAACAAAAAAATCCGCAGGTATTTTTTTGAAATACCTACGGATTTTCAAGTGTCCGAAATGAGACTCGAACTCACACGATCTAATGATCACTACCCCCTCAAAGTAGCGCGTCTACCAATTCCGCCATCCGGACATTTTTGAAACATTGCTGAACTTGCCGGTGGAGAGGGTAGACCCGGAAAGCTGGCTTGCTGGTGAGATTCGTGGTAAAAAGATGAGAGCGAAAAACGGGACTCGAACCCGCGACCCCGACCTTGGCAAGGTCGTGCTCTACCAACTGAGCTATTTTCGCATTTTTGCTGTTTTAATGTTCGCTTGCTTTAGGTTTCAACCGTGGTTGTTTCCCTTTTGCGATGCAAAGGTACGACTAATTTTTAAACTGGCAAGCGTTTTTATCAAAAATTTTTAATAAAAATTCCCCTCTGGGGGCGCTCTGGCGCATATCTCGCTGATTTACTGAGTAAAATTGATTAAATTATTTTTGCGCCTTTTTTACATTTCGTCGGTTGCCTACGTCGGTTTGTTGCCAATAGTGCGGGATGATTAATTTTTCGGAATTTTCATGGGCGATATTTGCAGTTTTATAATTCTTTTGTTTATCTTTGCCTGAAACTACTACCTTAATTTACCATAAAAACAATAATATTGAGCCGACTGACGTGAGCGACAGCTCAATCAGCAGGGTTCAGCCAAAAAGAAAGCATTGTTATGGCAAAAGTCAAACCTTTCCGCGGTGTAAGACCGCCACGTGAACTTGTCGAGCAGGTGGCATCGCGCCCCTATGATGTGCTCAACTCTGAAGAGGCCCGCGCCGAGGCCGAGGGGAATCCGCGCTCGCTCTATCACATCATCAAGCCCGAGATAGATTTCGAGCCCGGCACCGACGAGCATGACGAGCGCGTATATGACCGCGCCGTCGAGAACTTCCGCAATTTCCAGAAACAGGGCTGGCTCCGCCAGGACGACCGCGAGCACTATTATATATATGCGCAGACCATGGACGGCCGCACGCAGTACGGCATCGTCATCGCCGCAAACGTGCATGACTATGTGAACGGCGTGATCAAGAAACATGAGCTTACCCGCCGCGACAAGGAGGATGACCGCATGCGCCACGTGCGCGTGAACGATGCCAATATCGAGCCGGTGTTCTTCGCATTCCCCGACAACGAACGTCTCGAAGAGGTAATCCGCAAGGTCGCCGCCACTGAGCCTGAGTATGATTTCGTGGCTCCCGACGGTTTCGGCCATACGTTCTGGGTGATTGACGACGACGAGATGACCCGCGTCATCACCGAGGAGTTCGCCGCCATGCCGCATCTCTATATCGCCGACGGCCATCACCGCTCGGCTGCCGCCGCCCGCGTGGGCCTGGAAAAAGCCGAATCGAATCCCGATCATACCGGCGATGAGGAGTACAACTACTTCCTTGCCGTGGCTTTCCCCGCGTCGCACCTGCGCATCATTGATTACAACCGCCTGGTAAAGGACCTCAACGGCATGACTCCCGACGAGTTCCTGGCACGCCTTGAAAAGGATTTCATAGTCGAAGACAAGGGGGAGGAGATCTACCACCCCGCCGGATTGCACAACTTCGCGCTCTATCTGTCCGACGGCCGTTGGCGCTCGCTTACCGCACGTCCCGGACGCTATAACGACGCCGATCCTATCGGGGTGCTTGACGTGACAATCTCGTCTGACCTGATTCTGCGCGACCTACTCGGCATCACCGACCTGCGGTCCGACAAGCGCATCGACTTCGTGGGAGGTATCCGCGGGCTGGGCGAGCTCAAGCGCCGCGTCGATTCCGGCGAGATGGCCATGGCGCTCGCGCTATATCCCGTTTCCATGAAACAGCTCATGGATATCGCAGATACAGGCAACATCATGCCCCCCAAGACCACCTGGTTCGAGCCTAAACTCCGCTCAGGCCTCGTGATTCACAAACTCAGCTGACAACTATCAGATAACGGCAACAGTCGGTGATTCCATTTGGAATCACCGACTGTATACTATTATTGGTGCCCGGTAAACATGTCCAAGTCAGAGCCGATCACCGGAAATTCGAAACATAAGCCACGTTGTGGCCTGGAATCTTGCGCCGCGATGCGGCTTATGCTTCGCGCTATGGCACCTTATATTTTACCGGACACCAATGATTTTTATTCAGGCTTATTATCCCGTCATCATACATTAATGAACCAGGAGAACCAGGGGAACCAGTTCCCTTTACACACTAAACTGGTTCACCTGGTTCGTCTGGTTCTTTATCTTTCCTTGGATTTTAAGAACCAGGGGAACCGGGGGAACCAGGCATCCTCACCCTCATTAAAAACGGTTCGTCCGGTTATTCATTTTGGTGTCGGCCTGTGGATTTCCGGGGGATGATCAGTGAAATCGGGAGAAAAGGGAAGGAAAATCGGTGCGGGGGTTGCGCGGAATTGTGAAAGATGTTAAATTTGCATATTGTTGGAGACAACGGCCCGGCCGAGGGGTTTCCCGGCAGGGATTCTTTAATCTTACCGCATGAACAACGACAATATTTTTGCAGGAGACAAGACTTTCGCACAGGCGTGCAACGAGATATTTGACCGCGCTACGGCCGACTACCACCTGACCGACTCTATTGACGCGCCGGTGCCCCAGGCATACCCGGAAGGTTCGCTCGAACAGCTGCTGTATGTCAAGAACTGGATCGACGTGACACAATGGCACATGGAGGATCTGATCCGCGACCCCGAGATAGAAGCCGCCGCCGGCATGGAGCTGAAACACCGCATCGACGCATCCAACCAGCTGCGCACCGACCGTGTGGAGGATATCGACACAATGTTCCTCGATAAATTCTCGACGGTGACACCTGCCGCCGACGCCACCATCAACACCGAAAGCCCCGCCTGGGCAATCGACCGGCTCTCGATTCTCGCCGTGAAACTCTACCACATGCAGGCAGAACTTGACCGCACCGATGTCGGAGAAACACATCTGGCCAAATGCCGTGCCAAACTTGACGTGCTGCATGAACAGCGCCGCGACCTCACCGGCGCCATTGACCGCCTGCTCGACGACATGGCCGCAGGACGCAAGGTCATGAAGACCTACCGACAGATGAAGATGTACAACGACGCCGACACAAACCCCGTGCTTTACGGCAAAAAAGCATAAATTTCCAGGCGCCCGATGACAGAGCAGAAGACCGACAATAATCCCCGCAGGCTGGGCAGCGTGCTCGTGGCACGCTTTTCGGCGCTGGGCGACGTGGCCATGACCGTGCCGGTGCTGTACAGCGCCGCGCGGTGTTACCCCGATGTGGAGTTCACCTTTGTGACACGCGCGTCGATGGCCTCGATATTTGTCGACGCTCCGCGAAACCTGAATGTCATCGGCCTCAATTTAGGCGAATACAAGGGTGTGGGCGGCCTGTGGCGACTTTTCAGGCGGTTGCGCCGAGAGACGCGGTTCGACGCCTTCATAGACCTCCACGACGTATTGCGCACACGCATGCTGAGGCTCTTCTGCCACCTGTCGGGCATCCCCGCCGTGAGACTCAACAAGGGACGCAAGGGTAAACGCGCCCTGACACGCCGCAACAACAAGGTTCTGCTGCCGCTGGTGTCGTCGCGCGCCCGTTACCGCCAGGCGTTCCATGCCATGGGACTGCCGGTCGACAGCCGGTTCGACGGCCTTTACGGTGTAGCAGGCTCGAAAGCCGATCCGTCCCTGTTCGCCGCGATACACCCCCCTAAAAGCGAGGGTGAGCGGTGGATAGGCATCGCACCATTCGCCAAGCACGAGGGGAAGATTTATCCCCCGGAGATGATGGAAGAGGTGGTGGATACCCTTTCCGCCGACCCGCACAACCACATATTCCTTTTCGGCGGGGGCGAAAAAGAGAGCCGGATGCTCGGCGCATGGGCCGAACGCTTTCCGCGAACCATATCGCTTGCCGGTATGCGCGCAGGTTTCCCCGTGGAACTCGCGCTGGTGAGCCAGCTCGACGTAATGGTGTCGATGGATTCGGCCAACATGCACCTGGCCTCGCTGGTGGCCACGCCGGTGGTGAGCGTCTGGGGCGCCACGCACCCCTACTGCGGATTCAAAGGGTGGCGTCAGGCCGAGGCCGACATCGTGCAGCTGCCCATGACATGCCGCCCGTGCTCGGTGTTCGGCAACAAACCATGTTTCCGTCACGACTACCATTGCCTCAGAGGCATCAAGCCCCAGCTCATCGTTAACCGCGTGCTGGCACACCTGTCTGCAAACCAAACTGACTGACCGCGTGTTGATATTTGCAGAGGTGTCGCGACATCACGGCGGCACACCGCTATTCACACGCCATAACTACCGATTGATGAAAAACTTTCTTTCGGGCCGCGCAATCATGCTGGCGGCCATGACCACAGTTTTGCTTACAGCCGCGGCCCAGATTCCGGCCGGATACTACTCAAGCCTCACAGGCAAGCGTGAGGCCGAACTCAAGACGGCACTCCACAACCTGCTCTACAACCACACCGAAATATCGTCGTACTGGGATCTCCCCCAGTATTTCCAGAAAACCGACGCCTATCCGCGCGACAACGTCCGCTACGGCCAGTGGTGGGATATGTATTCCGACATCCCGCTGCGCATCCCCTCGTTCAGAGGTCTGAACCGCGAGCATGCATTCCCCAAAAGCTGGTGGGGAGGCTCTCAAGAAACGCCCGCTTACATCGACCTCAACCACCTCTACCCTTCCGAGGCCGACGCCAACATGGCCAAGTCTAACTATCCGCTGGGCGAGGTGCAGAACGCCTCGTTCGACAACGGCATAACCCGCGTGGGCACTCCCGTAGCCGGCCAGGGAGGGGGAGCCAAGCAGGTATTCGAGCCTGACGACGAATACAAAGGCGATTTCGCACGCACATACTTCTACATGGTCACATGCTACCAGAACCTGCACTGGCGCTATACCTACATGGTCAACAACAACACCTATCCCACCCTCAACAACTGGTCGATACAGCTGCTACTCAAATGGCACCGCCAGGACAAGCCCAGCCAGAAAGAGATTGACCGCAATAACGAGGTCTACAAGGTGCAGGCCAACCGCAACCCGTTCATCGACTATCCCGAACTGGCCGAATACCTCTGGGGCGACCGCAAGGGGATGGCGTTCACCCCGTCGTCGGGCGACACCCCGGCCGGCGACCCGGTGCTCATCACCCCGGTGCAGGACATGTCGCTTGATTTCGGACAGGTGGCCCTGGGCAGCGACGGCGAGGCCTCACTGCAGTTCCGCGGCGAGAACATCACCACCACCACGTCGCTCATGGTGACCGGGGCCGACCGTGCCCTGTTCACCCCCGAGGTCACTACCGTCAGCCCCTCGGCCATCAACTCGCCCGCGGGGCTGTGGGTGAAGATCAAGTACACCCCGACAGCCCTCGGCACCCATACCGCGCGCCTCATCGTCTCTGACTATGGCGTGGGGTCGCGCGGCATCGAACTGCGCGGCGAGTGTCTGCCCAAGCCCGAGTTGCGCGACTTCCGTGCTCTGCCGGCAACCGACATCACCGCCACCGGATACACCGCCAACTGGGAGGAACCCGTACAGAGCACCCCCGCCGAGACAGTCGACTATTACGTGGTGACACGCACCATCATCGGCGACAACGGTACCTCGCCGCGCCAGGTCGACGAACTTGCCGAAAGCACATCGCTCGAAATCACCGACCATGAACCCGGCACCGCCGAAAGCTACCATGTGCGCTCGTCGCGCCTCGGATTCCTTTCGGCGCAGACCAATGAGATTACCGTTGATTTCACAGGCGGCATCGGCTCGGTAGCCACCGACACCCCGATGGGTGTGGTCTACGAACCATCGGGGCTGCGTTTCGTCTGCGGCGACACCCTTACCGGCGTCACTGTCCATGACCTCTCGGGCCGTGCGGTCGCCATCTTCGATACCATCGAGAACGGCCAGGTCATTAGCCTACCCGCCGGCATCTACCTCATAACCGCTGACAGCCAGCCCGTACCGGTCAAGGCCATCGTACGCGACTGACAGCACTTTACCTGAATAGTCAGACCCGTCGGACAAGTCAGTCAAGTCCGACGGGTCTGACTCTGTTTTCTGGGCTGAATATGCCATGAAAAAAGGCTTTCCAGGGTCTGTGAGGCTGTTTTTGTGCTGTATAACACATTAATTTAACAATGGGGTAATGGGCTGTCTTAAAATTTTTTAGTAATTTTGGTGGCTATATTCCCCGCTATGCCGCCTGGTGCGTAGCAATACCTTAAATATCAACGGAATACTAATTAACAATTATTGATATGAGATTTAAAGTGTTTCTACCGCTGCTGATCTCGGCAACTACCGCGACTGTGGCCTCAGCCCAGACAGCTGTGCTGACCGGTCAGGTCGTCGACGCCGACACCGGCAGTCCGATCTCGGGTGCGCTCGTCACCATCCCCGGTCAGAACATCACAGTGACCACCGGCCCTGCCGGCGACTTCAGCATTTCAAACGCCCTGCCGGGCGAGGCTGTGGTCAACGTCATCGCATACGGTTACGACGACGGCGCACAGCAGCTGCGGCTCAACAACGGCACCAGCGAGTCTGTCATATTCCGCATCAGCTCTGAAAACAGCGACAGCGAGCTTTATAACAAAGACAACAACGACGACATGCTCTTCGACGAGAGCCTGCTCGAAGACGAAGAGGGGAACCAACAGAACGTCACTGCCCTCAACGGCGCCTCAGACGACATATTCTACAAGTTCTCGCGTTACGGCTAACAACCCCCCCCCCACAAACACCACCGCCACGGGTATAGCTCAT
>USKE01000006.1 GCA_900555165.1 uncultured Porphyromonadaceae bacterium
ACAAGCCCCGCGCGGGCGTCGCCGCGGTGGTGGCGGGCTGTTATCTCGTCGGCGATGGCCGAAATCTTTTTGTCATGCAGGGCCTCGGCCACGTTGATCAGCAGTGACGAGCGGCCGTCGGCCACGGCGCGGTTCAACTGCCCCACGTCGCGCACCCCCACGATGTCGTTGAACCGCAGATTCTCGTCGAAGGCGTGGAACATCTTCTCCTGCGTGACGTACTGCGCCGGCACGTCGGGGTTCTTGCGGTCGAGTGCCATAAGCAGGAATCCGCCCTTGTGGGGGAGGATGTCGAAGATGGTCAGGCAGCCTGTCGACGGCGCCAGGGCGCCGTAGTAGCTGTCGATGACCCCGTCGAGGCGGTAATATGTAGTGTACAGCTCGTGAATCGACTCAAGCAGGCGCACCTTGTCGTTGAGCCCTTCGGCGCGGAATTTCTCGATGATGTCGCGCGTCAGGCGTTCCTTGCGCTCGAAGGGGATGTCGGCCTCCGCGAGCCGCCGCATCACCTCCTTGAGGCGTGCGGCCAGCGCGGCGTTGGCCTCGATGTTCTTCCCCTCGGGGTCGAACAGGCGGCAGAAATAGCCCCCCGACACCGAATGCTCGATGCGCAGGCGCGCGCCCGGCATAACTTCGGTGAGGGCGCGGTAGAGCATCATGCACAGCGACCGCACATATACGCGTCCGCCCGAGCCCGAGGCCGTGGTGAGGAATTCCACCATCTTCGGGGCGAAGACCTGGTACTGCAGCGGCTCGGTCTTGTTGTTCACGCGGGCGCAGATGAACCGCTGCCCGGCCAGACGTGACTTAAGCGCGGGCGAGCCGAGCAGTTCGCTCAGTGTCTCGCCCCCGCTGATGGGTATGTACTCGCCAAGATTGACGCAGTATATCTTTAGTGTCGCCGACATGATTGCTGGTCAGGATGTTGTGTGCCGTTCAGTCGCGGCCGTTGCCGAAGAAACGGAGCAGGTAGATGAACAGGTTGATGAAGTCGAGATACAGCGACAGCGCGCCCCAGGTGGCGAGCGACGAGGCATGCATCACCGGGTTCATGGCGGCCATGTTCTTGATCTGCTGGGTGTCCCAGGCGGTGAGGCCCACGAAAATCAGCACACCCAGACCCGAGATGATCCAGTCAAATGTGCTGTTGGCCCAGAAGATGTTGACCACCATGCAGATGAGCAGGCCGAACAGGGCCATGTAGAGTATCGAGCCGACTTTCGAGAGGTCGCTCTTGGTAGTGTAGCCGTAGATCGACATGGCGCCGAACGTGCCCGCGCAGATCACGAAGGTCTTGAACAGCGAGGCGAACGAGAACGCCAGGAAGATCAGCGACAGCGTGAGACCGTTGACCACGGCGAACAGATAGAACAGGCCGGTGGCCATGGCGGGCGACATCTTCGTCAGACGCGCCGAAATCCAGAGCACCAGGCCGATCTCAACGATGGCGCAGCCCCAATAGGCCCATGAGTTCTGGGCCAGGAACAGCGACAACTGCGGAGTCATGGCGGCCACGCCGAACGATGTGGCGGCGGTGACCAGCAGCGCCAACAACATCTTCACATAAACCTGTTTCATAACGGCTGTCACCCGCTGGTCGAGCGACTGCCCCTGGGGCTGCTGAAAGTAGCCGCCCTGCTGATAGTAGTTATTCATAATTTCAATGGTTGTTTTTAACTGTAAGCCCCCTGTGGCCGGGAGGCCCTCTAAGGTTTTTAGGGGCTATAGGGTCTTTAAGGTCGTTAAGGTCTTTAGGGTCGTTAAGGACTTTAAAGACTTTAAAGACCTTAAAGACCCTTTCCCCCACAAGCCATAAGGCCTGAAGAGGCTTTTTTGTTTAGACTATCCACCCTATATAACGTTTAATCGCGCGATTTAATATAAATCACGCGATTAAACAGTTTTACGAACTTTTCACCTTCCGGGCTGATTTCCCGGGGCGGGGCGTCACATGCGCTCGGGCACGCGGATGCCGAGCAGGCTCATGGCGGCGGCCACGGTGCGGGCGCAGGTGGCTGTCAGGGCCAGGCGGAGCGAGCGACGGGCCTCGTCCTCCTCGCGCAGCACGGGGCAGTCGTGGTAGAACTGGTTGTAGGTCTTCACCAGGTCGTAGGCGTAGTTGGCGATGAGGGCGGGCGAGAATGTGCGTCCGGCCTCGGCTACTACCTGCGGGAACTCGGCCAGGGCCTGTATCAGCGAGATTTCGCGCTCGTTTGGCTCGACGGCCGAATAGTCGCCGATGGTCATCCCCTTCTCGGCGGCGTTACGCAGCACCGAGCGCATGCGGGCGTAGGTGTACTGTATGAAAGGCCCGGTGTTGCCGTTGAAGTCGATTGACTCCTTGGGGTTGAACATCATGTTCTTGCGCGGGTCGACCTTGAGCAGGAAGTATTTCAGCGCGCCCAGGCCGACGGTCTCCGAAATCTCGTCTATCTCGGCCTGCGACAGCCCGTCAAGCTTGCCCAGTTCGGCTGATACCTCGCGGGCGGTGGTGACCATCTCGTCCATCAGGTCGTCGGCGTCGACAACGGTACCCTCGCGGCTCTTCATCTTACCCTCGGGGAGCTCGACCATGCCGTACGAGAAGTGCACCAGATCCTTGCCCCATTTGAATCCGAGGCGGTCGAGCAGCAGCGACAGCACCTGGAAGTGGTAGTTCTGCTCGTTGCCCACCACGTAAATCATGCGGTCGATGGGGTAGTCCTCGAAACGCAGTTTGGCGGTGCCGATATCCTGGGTCATGTAAACCGAGGTGCCGTCGGCGCGCAGGAGCAGTTTGTGGTCAAGACCGGCATCGGTGAGGTCGGCCCATACCGAGCCGTCATCCTTGCGGTACATGATGCCTTTTTCGAGACCTTCGAGCACCTTCGACTTCCCTTCAAGGTAGGTCTCCGACTCGTAGTAAATTTTGTCGAAGTCAACACCCATGCGGCGGTATGTCTTGTCGAACCCGTCGTAGACCCACGAGTTCATCTTCTCCCAGAGGGCGCGCACCTCGGGGTCTTTCTGTTCCCAGCGGCGCAGCATCTCGCGGGCCTCGGCCATGAGCGGAGCCTGGGCCTTGGCGTCATCCTCGGTCATGCCCGTGGCCATCAGCTCCTTGACCTGCTCGCGGTATTTCTTGTCGAACAGCACGTAGAAGTCGCCGATCAGGTGGTCGCCCTTCTTGCCGGTCGACTCGGGTGTGGCGCCCTCGCCCCACTTCTGCCAGGCGAGCATCGACTTGCAGATGTGTATGCCGCGGTCGTTCACGATGTTGGTCTTCACCACGCGGTTGCCGCAGGCCTTGAGGATCTGCGACAGCGAGTAGCCCAGCAGGTTGTTGCGCACATGCCCCAGGTGCAGGGGCTTGTTGGTGTTGGGCGACGAGTATTCCACCATCACCAGGGGCGACTCATCTGTGGCCTCGGTGAACCCGTAGGTCTCGCCGGCGTCGGCGATGGCCTTCAGCACGGTCGAGAAATATGTGGGGCGGATGACGATGTTCAGGAACCCTTTCACCACGTTGAAACGGTCGACGGCCGGCTCGTTCTCCACGAGCCACTGGCCGATTTCGGTGGCTACGGCCTCCGGAGCCTTGCGCGCGGCTTTCACCCAGGGGAACACCACGACGGTGAGGTTCCCCTCGAACTCTTTGCGGGTGGTCTGCGGAACAATCGATTCGGCGGGGGTGTCAACGCCGTAAAGCGCTTTCACGGCGTGGCTTACGGCCTGTGAGATGATGCTGTCGATCTGCATGGCGGTGTGATTGGCTGTATGGTCTGTTTGAAAAAAGCTCTGAAATTAAAAAAGGGTAAGCTTACTACATCGCACCGCTACGACCCCCTACCGCTGCTTCGATCAAGACCTGACGGAGTTCGGGGGGAGCTGGTCGTGTAGGACTTACCCGACCGCAAAGTTACAACTTTTCCACAAATCTGCAAAATTTATTTTGCGGAGCATTTCGCGGAGAACCGCACGGTCAGACATAACACGAGGGTGCTGCATTCGCCGGGCAATAGGTCCGGTTTTGCAACACCCTCGGTTTTCAGGGATTGACAGCCTCTAAGTGCGTGTCAGCGTACGGTCAGGCGCCAGACGCTGTTGCCGCATCCAGCTATGTAGAAACCTGCCGGAAGAGCGCTGATGTCGGCTCGTCCTGTGGCATCGGTGTGTGCGCTCATCACCATCACGCCGGCGGTGTTATAGAGTGTGACGTCGCTGTCAGGCAGACATGTGGCAAGTATGCCGCCGGTAACGAAGGTCGCATTGCCGTCAGGTGTCATGGTGCCGTCAGTGCCGGGCAACGCTATGCCGGTGGGGATGTATTCGTAGGCGCCCACGGTGGGATGCTCGGTGTCGCGGGGCATCCCCTCGATGTCGGTGGTCACGACGTCAAGCGGTATCCCGGCCTGAAGACCGTCGAAGGTGGCAGGGTATAGCGGTCGGGCGCTGTCTGAATCGTCGAACGGCACGGCGATATTGATTCCGTCGGTCTCGCCTGATGCGAGAACCCACTGGCTGAAGGTCATCTTCTGGTCGTAACTGCCGCCCCAGTAAGCGTATGTGGCGCCTTCCGTATAACCGGCATTGTTGCGGTATGCCGCGCCCGAGGGGCCGTACTGCTCTTTGATGACGTAGTCGCCGTCGGCGCATTGCCAGAGGTTGTTGGCTATCGTGCCGCTGACGGTGGTTCCGCCCTTGATATTGATGATCAGAGGCATGGCCACGCCGCCCGGAGCGGTGGCCGTCCGCACGGTGTTATGTGCGAGGGTGAACCCGGTGAAAGGCTTGCCCGACGAGTTGTAGAGCTGGATTCCGGCGCCTGACTGCTCGCGGGTATTGATGTCGATGATGTTGTTGGCAATCAGTACGGGAGTCTCGGCCGATCCGTCGAGTGTGCGCAGATACATGCCATAGACGCCGGTCTTGTCATATTTCAGGATGTTGCCTGTGATTTCCGACGGGCCCGAGATGTTCAGGTCTATCATCTGGCAGTAGTTCTTGTCGTCATGGCTGCCGGTGCCTGTGAAACGGTTGCCGGTTACGGAGACCCCCTTGGCCATGTAGGCGTAGACAGCCTGATACCCCTGGTCGGCGAACGAGCAACCTTCGATGTCGAGGCCGTCTGATACAGGCTGGTTTATCGAGCCGGAGCCGAATTTCACGGCCGGGTAGCCGCCGGTGAGCGAGGGATTCGTGATCGAGAGCCTTTCGTTCACCGGTGCGGTGGCCGACGGAGCGGCGTATGAGTTTACAAGTGTCAGGTTGTTGTAGGTGGTGTTCGATGTCGGGGCGCTGATTACGCAGTTGTCTATGGCGATGTCAGAGCAGCCCGAGGCGATGTGTACCACCGAGGGGAACTGTACGTTTGTGGTGCGCACGGTAAGCCCCTCGACCGTGACGTGCGATGTGCCGCGCAGGGTGAGCACGCCGTAGTAGTGCTCGAGCTTGTCGTCGGTGTACGGTGGCTCGCTCCACTGGTTCCATACCAGCACGGCGTCGGCAGGGTCGCCGCTCTCGCCGCGTATGGTTATGGTGTTGGTCTCCGATACGCCCTGTATGTGGTCGAGTTCCACACGCTCGTTGTATGTGCCCGGCTCGACAATGAATGTGACGGGACCCTCGATGCCTGCGCTCATGTCGGCCACTGCCGACGAGATGTCGGCGTATGTGGCCTCGGCCGACAGACCTATGCGGAATGTGCCTTTGAAACCGTCGACCACCGTTGCCCTGGCTGTCGGGAGCATGTCGAGTGCCGCCGTGGCGTCTTTGCCGTCGGCGGTGTATGCGATGATGCCCGGCACAAGCGTGGCGGTGGAGGCGGTGGGAGCGTCGTCGCCCACGGTGCCCTGAATCCAGAAATGGTATGTGCCCTCGGTCTCGAAGGTCAGGGGTGCGGCGGGAACGAATGTCGCTGTCGAGCCGTCGGTCTCGGCTATCGGTGTGTTGCGGATGAATGTGGCGTCGGCACCGGTGGCATACAGGCGCAGACCGGTGAGGATGCCGTCATTGTCGGTAAGGCCGAATGTGAGACTGCTGACAGTAATCGGGTTCTTGTCGCCGGCGACGGTGATTTTCATCCCCGAGAGGAGTACGTCGCTCCCTCGGGTAGCCTCGCCGTTGCCTGTGGGGATGCTTTCTATGTCGTCGAATCTCAGCGGTTGGCGTGCGTCGCAAGAAAGCTCGCATTTCCACCCCTCCTCCCTGGCTATTGTCATCGAGTGGTATTCGATGGTCAGCGAGCCGTCTTCGCGCACTGAGGTGACCGAGACGGGGTAGACGGTGTTGCAGTCGACACCCAGAGGCTCGGCGCCGCCGGTAACGGTGATATACTGGTTCGAGGGGTTGACGTTGAATGAGCCTTCGGTGAATTTTGCCGTGATTTTTCCGCCTGCGAGGGCCGGACGTGCGGTGAGTGTGTAGTCGTTGGTGAGATATGCGGCCGTGACGCCGTTGACGATCACGGGATATTCGCCGACCTCCACAACCTGCTCCTTGTCACCCAGTACGGGATTGTATGTGTTGACAGTGAGAATCTCCCCTTCCGGGTCGGGATTCACGACAGTCAGCGCGGCGCCTCCGGCGGTCAGGGCTGATACCTTGGCGTCGATTACCGAGCCGGGAGCGGCGTCGGGGCTGATGCCGGCCAGGAGCCAGAAGGTATTGTCACCCTCGGCAAGTGTGGCCGCGGAATCAAACGTGACGGTGTCGCCTTCGGGCTGTGCGGTGGCTATGACTGTTGCCCCCTGCGGGGTGTCGTTGTGGCCCGATGAGGCGAGCGACATCTTGGTGTAGACCGACGTGTCGCCTTTCAGGGTGAATGTCACGCTCTGGAGACTCACGGGGTCAAGGTTGCCCTCGGTCTCGATATTGATGCCGATTACCGGTACAGCGGTGGCCGATGTGACAGGCACGGTGGTGAGACCCGAGGGGAAGGCCTCGGCAGTCTTTACCGTCATGGGGCGTGACAGATACTGGCGCACCTCGCCTATGAATCCGTATTCCGAACCCTTGGTCATGCTTGAGCCGGTGGCACCGGCATTGAAACGCACTGTCAGCGCGCCGTCGGCCGAGGCCGAACGGATTGTGCCGATCGCAGAGGCGTCGGCACCTTCGGCGAGGTTGGCGTCTTTGGTGTGGACGTATGCCGGGGTGCCTTCGGCCGCAGTGCCTGAATATACCTCGAAGACGGGCGTCACGTTTGACGACGGGTACCACTGCGACTCATAGTAGTACAGGTTGAGTTTCGAGAAGTCGATCTCGCACACATGACCCGCCGCCGAGGGGAGGAATGTGACGCAGAGGTCGTCTTTGTTGCCGTCGTAGCCCGAGTAATAGTCTGAATAGGGCTTGTTGGTCAGCCGCATGGTACCGTATACCGTCTTCACGGGGTGGTCTTTCGAGGGGAACACCTGGTTGAGTACCTCGCGGCCGGTGGATGTTTCCGGTGCGGTGATTTCCGTGGCCGTGCCGTTGAGCGTGAGCGATTTCACGATGGCGTTGACTCTGTTGCCGGTGACGGCGTCGGGGCGCACATCTGCTGTTATCCAGATATAGTTGTCACCTTCGAGAAGTGTCAGCGGAGTGCCGAATGTCAGGGCGGATGTGGTGGCCGATACTTCGGCTCCGGCAAGTTCGGTTGCCGTTGTGGGGTCGAACGTGGTGGTGTTGCGTGTCGAGTACACCGTGACGCGCTCCCACTGGGGGGCGGTGCCGTCGTAGTCGAGTGTCATGCCCGAGAGCGTCATTGCCGGTTCGGTGTTCTGGGTCTTGATGAGCAGACGCACCACGGGGGCGCATGCGTCGCCCGCAGCCAATGTGGCCTCTGAGGCGGCTGAGATGTCGGTGCCGGTCAGGGTCATCGGCTGGGGCACGAACAGCGATGCCGCGGCCTCCCATCCGGCTTTGGTCACGCCGGTAGTGGTCGAGAAACTGACGGTCAGGGCGCCGTCAGGCGATGTCGAGCGCACACGGGCGCTTGTCTGGCTCAGAAGTGTGATGAGTGCCTTGTCAGGATCGGCCTCGGTTCCGTCATAGACGATCAGCTGATCGTTGCGTGCTGGGTTGGTATTGAACAGCGCTATGTTCGAGAAATCGATCATGACCTTTCCCTCGCTCCCTTCGGCGGGGAGGAATGTCACGGTGCCCCGGCTCTGTTCGGGATAGTTTGCGGCGGGGCCGCCCGCATCATAGAACTGCACGCTGTGGCCCGTCTCGATGCGGGCGGTGATGTGCGAGCCGTCGGCCGGCATGAGCACCATGGCCGCCACTGTCACTGCCACCGGATCGGCGGCGGCGATGGCCGGGGTAACGGGCGCCGTGGTGGTCAGGGCGTCGAATGTCACCGAGGCCGACGAATAGAACGGAGCGGTCGGCCGGATGTCGGCTTTTACTGTGAAGATGTTGTCGCCTGCGGTCAGTTCGTTGTCAAGCGTGTATGTATATCTGTCGTCCGTGACTGACGGAGTGGCCTCGACCGTGTTGTCGCCCTTGCAGAGCCTGATGTTCTCCAGAATGTTGTCGGGGTCGTTGACGGTGAACCCGAGCGATGTCATGTCGAACGGGTTGAGTATGCCGTCGGTCTTGATGTTCAGGCTGCCGAGAGTCACATTCTTCAGGCCGCAGTACACATCGGCTGTCACGCCCGAGTAATCGGGGGTGACCGACACTATCTCCTGTTCGGTGAGCGATACGGATGTGACCTGTGCCTCCCAGCCGTCGCACGCGGCGGCATATTTGTAAAGGAAACATACGCTCAGGGCGCCGTCGGGTTCGGTGGAGGTGAACGTCACGTTCTCTCTTTCAATCAGGGTCTTGTCGGCCGCCGAGAAATAGCGCTCCAGGAGTTTGCCGTTGTCGGGAAAATCGGTAGCGAGCACATCCATGGTGCGGTCCGGGTACTCGAGGTCGATGTTGTAGTAGTTGCCGTTGAATATCGACAGCGAGACGGGATAGACGGCTCCGTCGCCCTTGAGATGGATTTTCGAGAACCTGATCTGCACGGCCTCGCCCGGATTGGCCGGGGTGAAGACCACTGTGGCGAACGAGTTGTTTGACGACGAGCTTGAGATCTGCCCGGTTCCCTTCATGTCATAGAAATCGATGGGTTCGGTCACCTGTTTCTCCACGCGCCCGAACTGTGGCATGTTGAAGGTCTCGGCGTGTGACTGTGTCACGGCCGGGACGAGCATAAGAGTCGCCAGCGCGAACTTATGCAGTGTCTTTGAGGTAGAAATGAGCATTTTCATGATATCTGTAGCTGTTCATGATTGGGTTGTCGCGTAATGTGGCCGGAGGGGGTGAAGACAGAACACCCCGCGGCAATCGCTTCTCAGCGGTCGTCGCGGGGCGTGTTTCGGTTGACCTCACAGCCACGGGGACTGTGACGGGGCATCGCGCCCCCAGGGCGCGTTTGCCTGTTGTGGTCAGCTACTGTATCTGTTCCGCGAGATGTGGAGCTGAAAAGCGCTCGGGCAGGTCTCCTGACTTGTCGCCATCCGTCGCGGCCTTCCCGTCGCGGTGCCCCGTGTGACCGGAGCTGCGCCGACAGTGACCATCGTCCGGGTCGCAGGCTCTGTGTGGCCCGGCTGACGCGGAGCGGCGGATGTTGATACGACTTACAGTAGCGGGCCTGTTCAGGTCTTGCACCTGATTCCCTTACCTAAGCGTCTGCAAAGGTAGGCGATTACACAAGATTTTGCAAATTCCTGCGTTGTAAAATTATGAGTTATTACGTAAGACAGTTATACAGGTTTCTTGACGAGCTGGGGAGAAGGCAGGACCGGCAGTGGTTCCGGGAGAACCGCGCCGAGTATGACGAGCTGCGCGCGATGTGGCTTGCCGACCTCGACCGCGTCATAGCCGGAATCGAGCCCTGGTGGCCCGAACTGCGAGGGCAGTCGGGGCGCTCGTCGGCCTACCGGATTTACCGCGACACCCGTTTCTCGGCCGACAAACGTCCGTTCAAGGCATATTTCTCGGCGGCATTCACGCCGTGGGGCCGCTCGACAGGTTCGGCACACAAACCGGGGCTGTACCTGCAGATGGGGCCGGATGTCGGCGACTACGGCGTGGATTCAGGGCTATACGGCGGTGTCTGGCAGCCCGAGAGCGCCGTGCTGCGCAAACTGCGCAAGGCTATCGTCGACAATATCGAGGAGTTCGAGGCCATAATCACCGACCCTGAGATGACGCGCCTCTACCCCGACTGGTGCGGCGAGGCGCTCAAGACGGTGCCGAAAGGGTATGACCGCAACCATCCGCAGGCGCATCTGCTGCGCCTCAAGGAGTACGGGCGTTTCGCCCCGCGCGGTCTTAATTATTTCGACGACCCCGCCTGGCCCGAGAAGGTGGCCGACGACTTCCGTCCCCTCAAGCCGCTGCTCGACTTCCTCGCATATTCGATAGACGAGGAGGTGTGAGCCCGTGGCAACCGGTGCCGCTGGGGCGCCTGCCGTGGCTTTTTCGGGGGCGGTTCTGTTCATGTTATGCCGCGAGCTCGCGGCATAACCCCTACAAGTGCCACCGTGATAAGTGGCTTAAAAGCAAAATTCAAGTTTCTAAGGTTTTAAAGTTTGTTTTAGCATTGACTGGTAAATTGAAACACATGGCGACGGAGCCGGGACTGGCTCTGTCGCTGATGCCCGTAGGGCTCCTGCTCTGCTCTATGGCTCTTATGATAATAATCGGTGGCGCGGGCGCCGTGCAGGACTACAGCCCCTGGCTGTTGCTCGGCGCCGGTGTGGCGGGTGCGGTTGCATCGCTTGTTGTGTGCCGCTGCCCTTTCAGGCGGCTGTGGGGAGGTCTGTTGCGCAGCGGGCGCCAGATTGTGCCCTCGATTCCGATTCTGTTGCTCATCGGCACTGTCTCGGCCACGTGGATGCTGAGCGGTGTGGTGCCCGTGCTCATAGACTATGGCCTGAAAGTGCTGAATCCCGGGCTGTTCCTCTTTACGGCGTGTGCGGTCTGTGCGGTGATTTCTATACTTACCGGCAGTTCCTGGACCACTATCGCCACCATCGGCGTGGCACTGATGGGCATAGGCACCGTGATGGGGTATTCGGCCGGCTGGGTTGCCGGAGCCATAATATCGGGCGCCTATTTCGGCGACAAGATGTCGCCGCTGTCAGACACCACCGTACTGGCCTCGTCGTCGTGCGGCGTGGAACTGTTTGCCCATATCCGTTACATGATGCTCACCTCGGCTCCGGCAATGGTGCTGGCACTTGCGGTGTATGCCGTGGTGGGGCTTGTGGGCGACCATGCCGGCGCCGGTGAGTTCACCGACCTTACGTCGCGTCTGGCGCAGACGTTCAACCTCACACCCTGGCTGATGGTGGTGCCCGCCGTAACCGGGGTGCTGATAGCCCTGCGTGTCAACTCGTATGTCACACTGGCCGTGAGCAGTCTGCTCGGGCTCGGCGCCATGTTCATCTTCCAGCCGGGGGTAACCGCCGCGCTCGGTGGGGCAGGTGTGGCCACCGCCGTAAAAGGACTTTCGGTGGCGGACAGATACTCCACAGGTTCGGAACTGCTCGACTCGCTTGTGGCTACCGGCGGCATGGCCGGCATGTTGCCTACGGTGTGGCTTGTGACATGTGCCATGACCTTCGGCGGCGTGATGATCGGCTCGGGGATGCTGTCGTCGATCACCGGAGCGCTGTCTAAACGCATCCGCTCGCCCCGCGCCACCGTCGGGGCAACCGTGGCCAGCGGCCTGGCGCTGAACGCATATACCGGCGACCAGTATCTGTCGATCATTCTGTCGTCGAACATGTTCAGCCCCATGTATGCCCGCAACTCCCTTGAGGGACGTCTGCTCAGCCGCACCGTCGAAGACTCGGTGTCGGTGACTTCGGTGCTGATTCCCTGGAACTCGTGCGGCCTCACCCAGGCCACCGTGCTCGGCGTGGCCACGCTTACCTACCTGCCATGCTGCATCTTCAATATCGTGAGCCCCCTGATGTCGCTGTTCATGGCCTGGGCCGGCATTCGTATTCGCCGCACCGCCCCCGTGTCAGGCCATTGAAATGGCTATTTGAAAAGCCACAAAGAGGCCGTTATAAAGCCCCGTAAAAAATGCCCCCTGTACAGTTATCGGCCGAGCTCGGCCGATAACTGAAACAAGGGGCTTTTATGTGTGGCCCTTATGTGTGGCTTTTTTGGTGGGGCGCACTTATGACCGGGCAGTTTCAATGCATGGTTGGCGGCTTTCAAGGCACGGCGCCCCAGGCCGGCCCCCTCAGAGGGCCAGCTTGTAGGTGCGGCGGTCGGTTTTTACGATGTAGATGCCTTTGGCCAGGCGGCGCAGGTCGGTTTCGGTGACGGGGCCGAGCACCTGTTTGCCGTCGATGGCATAGACGCCCAGGATGGTTTCGTCGGCGGTGCTTTCTGTGCCGGTGATGCTGTCGGGCTCCTTGTCGATGAGTTTGATGCCGTCGAGGCAGAGGTCTACGATGTTGTCGCCCCCGCGCACAGCGTCAAACCGGATGTTGATCCATTCCTTGCCGGCATACTGCGGCAGATCTACAGTCACTTCACGCCAGTCGGGTTCTACCTCGTCGAGGATGACGCTTTCATAGACCTGGTTCCACTCGGTCTCGTCGTTGGCTTTCACCAGCACGCGCACCCGGTTTTCGGTGGCCTCGCGGCATGTCTCGAAATAGTGGAAGGTCAGTTGCGGGGTGCGGGCTTTTTCCATGGCGATGCGCGGCGAGGTGAGCGAATGCACGGTGCCAGGTTCCTGATAGCTGTAGAAGTATGCCACGGCTATGCCCTGGTCGCTGTCGACAGGCTCGATAAGTAGATTTTCGTCGGTGGGCCAGTAGAACATGGTCTTGCTTTCATGCAGCGTCCACAGCACGGGCATATAGTAGGGGTCAGAGTAGGTTGACGTGCGTGTCCACCCTTTGTGCTCGAGGGTCATGAATGCGAACGATTCGGTGAACGGGTAGCTTGCGGGGCGCCCTACAAGCACCTCGTTCGAAGTGACTGTTTCGGGGCACTCGCCTGCGGCGTTGACGGCCAGCAGGCGGTATTGTACCTGGCTCTCCTCGATGAAACCGGGTTCGTCGGTGTATGTGGTGCCTTTGACGCCACCTTTCACAAGCTCGTAGGTGTCAGAGTCCCAGAACTTGCGGTAAATGCCGTATTCTACGCCGTCGGGGTCGAAGATTCCGCCGTTGGCCCCTGCTGTCGGAGGGTTCCATACAAGCGTCACTTCGTTTTCGTCGGTGGTAGTGGCCACAAGGGTCGAGGGGGCGCCGGGCACATCGTCACCGATGAATACGCTGACCTGAGGGGTGCGTTCACTGCGGCAGTCCTGGCCTGTGAGCGAGTATGCACGGTAATAATAGGTCTTGCCGGCCTCCACGTCTGTGTCGGTGAATGTGAGCGCGTCACCGGGGGTGACGGGCGAGAATACCTTGACGTCAGTCGTCTCGAACATCCCTATGGATTTCTCGATCACCACCGATGTCAGCGACTCAAGCGGAAGACTGCCGGTGTCGAGGGTGGGAGCGGTGAGTGTCAACGTGACCGAAGGGGTGTCGCCTGCGACGGGTATGGCCTTGAGGTCGGTGATTGCAACCGGAACGGGTGCCGCGAAGAACTGCAGGTAGTCGCTCTGGCCTTTCTCGCCGTCGACTATCACCGAGAATTTGTATTCGTAGGCGCGGTTAGGGGCGACCTCGGGGTCGGTGGCGGTCACGACGGCGCCGACTTCAGGATTGTCGACGCTGGCCACTATGGCGAAACTCTCGTATGTGCCACCCTGGAAACGGCGCTCCACGATGAACCGGTCGATATGGTCGAGGTCATGCTGGATGTAGTATTCGTCATAGACGGTGGTGGTGGGCATTTTCACCTCGAAAGTCACGGTGCCGGCGGCGCCGTCGTAGGCCGAGGTTTTCAGCGTGGGGCGTTCGGGCTGCACTGCCGCTGCGGCGATGGCCGTTACAGTAGCACCAAGCGCAAGGGCGATACGTAAAAATGTATTCATAAGTCAGTGATATGATGATATAGTGGTCTGTATGACTGGTTGTCTGCGCAAAGTTAAGGAATAATATGCATAAATATGCATTGACCTGCGGTAAAATGCCGGAGACGAGACGATTTTTAACTTTTGTGAAGGAGATTACGCGGGTGGTGGGCAAGAATCTCGTCGCGCAGGCGCGTGCGGTCGAGGTTCAGGTATATCTCGGTGGTGGCGATCGACTCGTGGCCGAGCATCTGCTGTATGGCGCGCAGGTTGGCGCCCCCTTCGAGCAGATGGGTGGCGAAACTGTGGCGCAGCGTGTGGGGCGAGATGGTCTTGACAATGCCGGCTCCCAGGGCCAGTCGGCGTATGATGGTGAATATCATCTGCCGGGTGAGGCGTGTGCCCCGGTTGTTGAGGAAGACGATGTTCTCCTCGCCGCGGCGTGGCATGATGTCGCCCCGCGGGCCGGCGGCATATTCGCCGATCAGTTCGGCGGCTATGGGCGAAACGGGAACTACACGTTCTTTCGAGCCTTTGCCGGTGACCATGACATATCCTTCGGTGAGATACACCTTGTCGAGCGTGAGGTCTACGAGTTCCGACACCCGCAGGCCACAGCCATAGAGTGTCTCGATTATGGCGCGGTTGCGGAGGGCGGCGGGGCCGGGCGGAATTGCCTCTATGAGCGAGTTTATCTCGTCGACAGTGAGTATGTTGGGCAGATGCCTCCCCTGGCGCGGTGTCTGCAGCAGTATGGTGGGATCATCATCGACGAACCCCTCGGCGCGCAGGTAGCGGTAGAACGACTTTATGCCTGAGATGATGCGGGCCTGTGACCGGGGGGCGATGCCGATGTCGACCAGTGTGGCCACGAAGGTCTGCAGGTCGTCGTGAGTGACGGCGTCGACGCCGATGCCCCCGCTGTCGGTGAAACGTATGAATTTGGTCACGTCGTCGAGATACGATGCCACCGTATTCTCCGCCAGGCCGAGCTGCAGGCCCAGCCACGCCGAATACTCGTTGACAAGCCGCTGGTTATCGGGCAGTGTGCGTGGCATTGTGCGCGGGTGTCAGAAATAGAAATCAAACGACTGCCGGGGCAGTCCGCGGAAGGCACAGAATATGCCGAGCTGGCCGTTGGTGAAGTCCATGCCCGACGGGGCGCCGACGTAAATCTGTTCCCACAGCCGCTGCGACGGACGCTGATGGAGGCCGCGAACGAATATCACCACTCCGTCAGGACGGTGCATCTCTTTGAGTATGAGCTGGCGCAGCGGATCCACAATGAGGTCGCGCATGCAGTTTACCAGTATGAACAGGGTGCCGTCGGGCCGGATGACCGGCGGGCGGTCCATGATCCAGCGCAGACGTGTGGCTTTCGGCACTGCGCGCGACAGGATGGTGTAGGTCACCTCATGCCCCTGGCCTACTTCAAGCACCGTTGGGGGATTGAACCGGCAGAGCAGTCTGAAAAGCAGGCGTGCCTCGGGTATGGAATAGTCGAATCCGGCGAAGTTCTCGCTGAGGCCGATCTGGCGTCCGCGCGGACAGAACGAGTCGATCTCGGCGTATGCATAGTAATGTGCGTCATGTTCGCCGATGACCTTTGTTATCAGATCGTAAGCGAATGGTGAGTGTACGCCAAACCCCTTTGAGGTACGCCATTTCTTAATTGTCTGACCGATTCCCATGGTACTTGATACGTGTGTTATTCTTCGGGAGAAGGATTGTCGGCCGGCGGCAGGGTCGCGAGCGAGCATATCAGGGCCATAAACAGCAGGAAGTAGATGGCTATGACGGCGGCGCGGGCCACGCTTACGGTAGCTGTCACCGATTTGGGGCGGAACGTGAGTTCCACCGAGTGCTCGCCCGCCGGGATGGCTATGGCGCGGAGCACATAGTTCACGCGGCCGATGGCGGCGGGTTTGCCGTCGACAGTTGCCTCCCATCCCCAGGGGAAATAGATTTCAGAGAGCACGGCCACCCCTCCGCGTGCCGAACGGGCGTGGTATGTGAGCCGGTCGGGGGCGTAGGTAGTCTCGAAGATGGTGTCGCCTGGCGCCTTGGGAGCGGTTGTGCCGAGCGCCTCGCTGAACCGGCTGTCGGCCACGGCGGTACGGGCCGGGTCGATGGTCGAGAGTGCGGCCATCTCTGCGTCGGCACCATCCACATAGGCTATCGAGTCAACGAACCAGGCGTTGCCCAGGGCATCGGGGTTGACGCTGAGCTGCCCGTCGGGGGTGATGATGTAGCGGGCGTTGAGCATGTCGAGCACGTTCCAGTCGGCGGGGGTGATGTCGCCCGACAGGAAGTGGTTGAGATGGGTGTCGATCAGGTCCTGGTAGCGTGTGAGCTTGGCGGCGTGGTAGCCTCCGATCATCTTGTGGTGGTACGACGGCGCGGCGCCCTGGAACTGCGGTATGTCCATCACGCGGTAGTTCATGGCGGTGTCGGCCAGGATAGCCCTGTCGTTGGCCGACAGGGGGAAGGGGTCGGATGCCGAGAGCTCGGGCGTGCAGAATGAGTCGTGCGAGAGGTAACGTTTGTTGACCGTGTAGAGGTCGGTGCCTGCGATAAGCGTCACGAGCACGACTGCCATCCAGGGACGTGCGATGCGGTAGGCCCACAGCATCAGCGCGCCGAAACCGAACACGATGAACAGCAGTGAGCGCAGCGAGTCGGCGCGCACCATAGACTGGCGCAGGTCGGTGACAACCGACGCTATGGCCGGATTATCGATCGAGAGCATGCGCACCAGCTGAGGGTCGGCCCCCTGCGACTGCAGCCACGCGCCCATGTAGGCCGACTGCTGCAGGTCTCCGTCGGTGATGGCGGGGCCGTATATGCCGGGGAAGAGCCAGCCCAGCAGGCAGAACGCCGCGGGTACGCCGAACGACCAGTACAGCGCCGTGCGGTAACGGCGGAAACCGTCGGGCGCGGTCAGCAGTCTGTACAGACCCATGACGGCCAGCACCGGTATGGCGAATTCGGTGATCACGAGTATCGACTCTACGGTGCGGAACCGCGAGTACATGGGCACGTAGTCGATGAACAGGTCGGTGAGCCACTGCATGTTGCGTCCCATGGCCAGGAAGATGGCGAACAGGCCGGTGAGTATCAGTGCCCATTTTACGGAACCTTTGACGATTATGCACCCCAAAAGGGCCAGGGCGAAAATGAGCGCACCCGCGTAAACGGGGCCGTTGGTGGCCTCGGGCTCGCCGAAATACTGCAGGGTCTGGGCCACATACTGGCGCTCGTACTCGTTCAGGCCGGCGCGCGACATGGTTTCCTCGGCGCCGTCGAGGTCGGCGAGCGACATGGCCTGCATCTGCCCCTGCACGGGACGCATCGATGCGCCACCCTTCACATCGGGTATCAGCAGGGTGAAGGCCTCGGCACGGCCGTATGAGTATTGGGTTATGTAGTCGCGGTCGAGGCCGTCGGTCTTCGCGGCCTCAGAGGCGGCATCGGTGCGCGTGAGCTCGGAATGTCCTCCGCGCATCGACTGTTTCGAGTATTCGTAAGTGTTGTAGAGGTTCGGCAGATTGGCGCAAACAGCCAGCGCGGCGGCCACGGCCAGGGTGCCGGTGGCTATGCCCCACTGCTTTATTTTCTTATCCTTTACCGCTTTGAAGAAGAATCCTATGGCGAGCGCCACGATGACAAACAGGAAGTAATAGGTCATCTGCACATGGTTGCTCTGCACCTGCATCATGGCCGCGAGCCCGGCGAGCGCCCCGCCGGCGAGCCAGCGTCCCCGGTAGGCCATTATCACGCCCGCTATGGTGGGGGGGACGTAGGCCAGGGTGACGAATTTCCAGATGTGTCCTGCCCCGATGATGATGATGAAATAGGTGGAGAATCCCCAGGCTATGGCGCCCAGCAACGCATAGTACCACCTGAACCGCATGGCCATGAGCAGGATGAGCATGCCTGCCATCATCATGAACAGCAGGTTCGAGGGGGAGGGGAGTCCGGCCCCGTAGAGTGTGGTGATCCAGCTGAACAGCGAGTCAGACGGGTAGGTGGGCGAGATCTGGAATGTGGGCATTCCGGAGAAGAGCGAGTTTGTCCACCGGGGCTGGTCGCCGCCGTGCGTGGCCACCCACTCCTGTGCCTCGTGGCCTATGGCCGCGCCCTGCTGCATGTCGTGCTGGCGCAGCTGGTTGCCCAGCGAGGCGTCGGGATAGAAGAACGCTATCGCCACCAGGGCGATTATGGCCAGTGCTGCGAAGAATCCCCAGACCTGGGGGCGTTTTACGGCCTCGATGAGGTTTGCCGGCACCCGTTTCAGTCGGGTGGCTATCGTGGTTGACTCTCTGTTGTCTGTCATTATCCTTGTTTGTCGCTTATTTCTCGCAAATTTAGTGATTTTTTGTAAATTTGTAGCTAATTAGTTCGCAAACTTATGAATGACAACAATATCCCCGCCACGCCTGCATCGGCCGCAAACGGTCACTGCCTAACTGCATGGATGCTGGCCGGGGTCATGGCACTGCTGTTCGCGATATGGCAATACTGGACTCCGGTGCAGATGGATGACCTGTGGATGCAGGCTTACTACAACCGGTTTGCCGACCGTTACGGCGCCGGCACGTTCCGCGCGTGGCTGGAGTATGCCGAATGGTTCCGTGTCGATTCCAACGGGCGTCTGGCCAATTACCTGGCGCCGATTGTGACGCTGTATGTGCCGCGGTGGCTGTTTGCTGCCATGACGGGCATTTTTGTCGGACTGCTGTATATGCTCGTGGCACGTCTCAGCGGCCTGGGGCGCCGCTACAGCCCTACGTTCCAGTGGCGGTGGATGGCGCTTGTGTGGGCGGCCTCGATGGTGCTTTTCCCCTGGCGCGATCATCTGATGCTGGCCGACTATGCGCTCAATTACGTGTATACCACTATCTTCGACCTGTTGTTTGTGTGGGCGTGGCTCACGGCGCTGTCGCGCCGCTTGGGGGCGGTTACTCTGCTCGGCGCCTGTGTGGCGGCACTTGTCGGCGGCATGATGCACGAGGGGCTGGCCGTGCCTCTGCTTGCAGGGTGCGGTGTGGTG
>USKE01000007.1 GCA_900555165.1 uncultured Porphyromonadaceae bacterium
ACTCGGCATACGATGCGGTATCGGCCAGCAGCTGGCGGCCGATCTCCTGCTCGATCACAGGTTTCCCCTGCATGAATTTCTCGAGCTTGCGGATGTCTTTGGCCGAGTAATAGGTGATGCACTGCCCCTCGCCGCCGTCGCGCCCGGCGCGGCCGGTCTCCTGATAGTATCCTTCGAGCGACTTGGGCATGTCGTAATGCACCACATAACGCACGTCGGGTTTGTCGATGCCCATGCCGAAGGCTATCGTGGCCACGATCACGTCGACCTGCTCAAGCAGGAAGGCGTCCTGGTTGGCCGAGCGCGTGGCCGAGTCCATGCCGGCGTGATAGGGGAGGGCGGCGATGTTGTTCACCTTGAGCAGTTCGGCCAGCTCCTCCACTTTCTTGCGGCTCAGGCAGTATATGATGCCCGATTTGCCCTCGTTGGCCTTGATGTAGCGTATGATGTCGCGGTCTACATTGGCGGTCTTGGGTTTGATCTCGTAGTAGAGGTTGGGGCGGTTGAACGATGACTTGAACACCACAGCCTCGGTCATGCCGAGGTTCTTCTGGATGTCATGCTGTACTTTCGGTGTGGCCGTGGCGGTGAGCGCGATTACCGGTCGCGGGCAGATTTCGTTGATTATCGGGCGGATGCGCCGGTATTCAGGCCGGAAATCGTGTCCCCACTCAGAGATGCAGTGGGCTTCGTCAACGGCATAGAACGATATGGAAACCGTTTTTAAAAACTCGATGTTGTCTTCTTTGGTCAGCGACTCCGGGGCCACATACAGCAGTTTTGTCTTGCCCGAGAGCACATCGGCCTTTACCTGGTCGATGGCGGCCCGGTTGAGCGACGAGTTCAGGAAGTGCGCCACGCCGTCGTCGGCCGAGAAGTTGCGCATCGCGTCCACCTGATTCTTCATCAGGGCAATCAGGGGCGAGATGACCACAGCGGTTCCCTCGGAGATGAGCGCAGGCAACTGGTAGCAGAGCGATTTGCCGCCACCGGTGGGCATCAGCACAAACACGTCATTCCCCTCGATGAGCGAGAGGATGATCGCTTCCTGGTTTCCCTTGAATTTGTCAAAGCCGAAGTTTTTCTTCAGGGCTTCCGACAATTGCTGCTTGGTTGTCATGGAGTCGGTTGAAAGGTTAAAACGGGGAGTGAGGATGGTATATGGGGTCAGGGGCGGCTGCCATGATGCACTGTGCGCGGCCACCGCCCGGCGGGTGTCAGGTAGAGGCCTTGGCGGCTTTGGCCTGAGCCTTTTTAGGGCGCGCTGTCTTTGCCGCGGCAGCGGTGCCGTCGGCAAGTTTCTCGTCGGTCGCGGCCTCGCTGTTGAGCTCGTAGTGCGACTCCTGGAGCTTGCGCACCACATAGTCGGGGGTGACGGTGAATTTCTTCACGCCCGACGACGGCGAGTCGAACATGGCGTCGATCATCACGGTCTCCACGATGGCGCGCAGGCCGCGTGCGCCGAGCTTGTATTCTATGGCCTTGTCGACGATGGTGTCGAGTGCATCGGGCTCGAAAACGAGTTCCACGCCATCCATGGCGAACAGTTTCTCATACTGCCGTGTGATGGCGTTTTTCGGCTCGGTGAGCACACGGCGCAGGGCGTCGCGGTCAAGGGGCTCGAGGTGGGTCAGGATGGGGAGACGGCCTATGATTTCGGGAATCAGGCCGAACGATTTCAGATCCTGGGGCGCCACATAGTTCAGCACGTTGTCGGCCGTCACGCGGCGGCGCTTGTTGTCGGTGGCGTAACCTACCACGTGGGTGTTGAGGCGCTGGGCTATCTTGCGCTCTATGCCGTCGAAGGCACCGCCGCAGATGAAGAGGATGTTCTTCGTGTCGACGGGTATCATGCGCTGTTCGGGGTGCTTGCGGCCACCTTGCGGGGGCACGTTCACCACCGACCCTTCAAGCAGTTTCAGCAGTCCCTGCTGCACGCCTTCGCCCGATACGTCGCGGGTAATCGAGGGGTTGTCTCCCTTGCGGGCTATTTTGTCGATTTCGTCTATGAAGACGATGCCTTTCTCTGCCTTGGCCACATCGTAGTCGGCCACCTGTAGCAGGCGGGTGAGCAGGCTCTCGATATCCTCGCCCACATAGCCGGCCTGGGTGAGCACCGTGGCGTCGACAATCGTGAACGGAACCTTTAGCAGACGGGCTATTGTCTTTGCCAGCAGGGTCTTGCCTGTGCCTGTGGGGCCCACGAGCACGATATTCGACTTCTCGATGTCGACATCATCGTCTTTCGCCTGGGCCAGACGTTTGTAGTGGTTGTAGACCGCTACCGACAGGTAGCGCTTGGCGCTGTCCTGACCGATGACGTACTGGTCGAGGTATTCCTTGATTTCCTGAGGCTTGGGGATGCTGTCGAGCTCGACTGCATCGGTTTTCTTGGCCTCGTCGTGATTGCGGTATTCGGCAAGTATGTCATGAATCGAGTCGGCACACTCGGCACACAGGTATATGCCGGGGGTGACGGCCGAGGGTATCAGTGCCTCGGATTCGGATGCCGGGCGTCCGCAGAACGAACAGCTTTCGTATTTCTTTTTTGCCATTCCCTATTGAGAGGGTGATTATTGTATCTATGTAACGGATGCGGGGATGTGGTGTGTCGCCCGCGATAAGCAACCTCATGGGTGATTCAGCGGGGTTGCTTACAATATGAAAGCAGTTTTCCCGGGGGGCATGGCGCCCCGGGAAAACCGTGTTGTCGTCAGCCTTTTGCCTTGATGAGCACGCGGTCGACCATGCCGTAGGCCTTGGCCTCTTCAGCCGTCATCCAGTAGTCGCGGTCAGAGTCGGTCTCGACTTTCTCGATGGGCTGGCCCGAGTGGTTGGCGATGATCTCATAAAGCTCGTGTTTGAGCTTGAGGATCTCGCGGGCTGTGATCTCGATATCCGATGCCTGGCCCTGGGCGCCACCCATGGGCTGGTGTATCATCACGCGCGAGTGCTTGAGGGCGAAACGTTTCCCCTCTGCGCCGCTTACCAGCAGTACGGCGGCCATGGAGGCGGCGATGCCGGTGCAGATGGTCGCCACGTCGCTCGACACGTACTGCATCGTGTCGTATATTCCCAGACCGGCATATACCGATCCGCCGGGCGAGTTGATGTAGATGTTGATGTCTTTGCCGGGATCTGCCTGGTCGAGGTAAAGCAGCTGGGCCTGTATAACGTTGGCGGTGTAGTCGTTGACTTCGGTGCCGAGGAAGATGATGCGGTCCATCATCAGGCGCGAGAACACGTCCATCTGGGCTACGTTGAGCTGGCGCTCCTCGATGATTGTCGGCGAGATGTAGCTCGAACGTATGGCCGAGTTGCTTGCCGAAGTGTATTGGTCAAGTGCCAGGGAGTTCATTCCCAGGTGCTTGACGGCATAGTTACGGAAATCGTTTGTCATATCTGATATTCTGTTTTTCAAATTTTAATAAAGGCTTATTTAATCCCGGGCCGTAAGCCGGCCCCTTGTAAGCCAAATCTAATTCAAAGATAGTAAAAATTTCGCAATTCCGTGCAATAGTTAGTGTATTTAGCGCAAAAATCTTTGAGAAATCTGCGGGCATGCGATAAATCCGGGTTGATTTCCGCGCAACACGAGGGCGTTGCAGAACTCTGCTGATAGTAGGGACATGCCTTTGGCATGTTAGATTATCTCGTTGGCAATCAGCCAAACATCGCAAAGCGATGTCCCTACAAATTAGGCGAAAACCGAGTTCGCAACACCCTCGAGCTACGCGGAAATCTTCCCGGTTGCCGGATGTCACAAACTTTAAACGCCGGGTGAAAACAAGGCAGGGAGCCGGCCTTCTGGCTGACTCCCTGCCTGCGTTATGCGGTTATTGCGCCGGGGTATTATTCTGCGTCGGGGTTGGCGAGTTTCTTGAACTCGTCAAGCGACACGGTCTTCTCGTCAAGGGTGATGAGGGCCTTGATGACGTTGAAGAGCTTGCGGTTGGCTACATCCTGGTGGATACGGCGGGCGTAGTTCTTGTCTTCGAGAATCTTTTTTGCGTAGCTGGTAAGGGTCTCGTCGTCCATGTTGGTCATGCCGTACTGGGCGAACTGGTTGTAGGCGAGGCCTTTTGCAAAGCCGAGCAGATCCTCTTCGTTGACCTTGATGTCATGCTTGCGGGCGATAGAACCCTCGATGAGCTCCCATTTGATGCCGGGAATCATCTTGTCGAAGTCGGCGTCGACGGTCTCGGGGGTGAGTTTCTCGTCGCGGGCCACGAGCCACTTCTTCAGGAAGGTGGCGGGCAGCTCGAAGTTGCCGAACTCTTTCACGATCTGATCCTGCACGTCGCGGTTGAACATCATCTCGCTGTTAGGGGCGAGCTGGGCGGCGATCATCTTCTTCAGTTCCTCGTAGTAGGCCTCCTCGTCGGCGATATTGCCGCCGGCGAACACCTCTTTATAGAACTCCTCGTTGTGCTCGGCGGGTTTCACCACGATGATTTCCGAGATTGCCATCTCGAAATTGTCGTGCAGGTCGGCCACTTTCTCCTTGTCGACGTGGAGCATCGAGGCGAGTTCGGCGGCGTTGCCGTCGCATGTGTTCCAGGGGTTGAATACAACCTTGTCGCCCACTTTCTTGCCGGTGAACTTCTCGGCCTCGGCCTTGTCCTTGAAGAACATGGGAGCTACGATGCCGTCGATTACCTGGATGGCCTCTTCGTCAGAGCGCACGTTGCCTTCGGCATCGAGCTGCATCAGGGCGCCTTTCACGAGGGCTTTCTCTGTAACCTCCTCGCCGGGAACCTGTGCGCCGAAACGCTCGCGCAGGGCGGCGTCCTGCTGGTCTACCATATCCTTGGCCACCTCGATGGTGTAGAAGGGGGCGTGGAAATCTTTGGTGAGGTCGACCTCTACCTCGGGGGCGAGCCCGATTTCATATTCAAAGGTGTAGTCTTTGTCGTTGAGGTTGACTTCTTTCACTTCTACGGGAAGGGGCTCGCCGAGGATGTCGATCTTGTTCTCGCGCAGATAATCGATTACGGCGCGGAACACCTCTTCGTTGAGCACGTGGCTCTTAACATCCTTGCCGAAACGGCGGCGGAGCTGGTCGAGTGACACATGACCCGGGCGGAAACCGGGAATCTGGCGCGTACGGCCTATTTCTTTGAGTTCTTTGTTTACTTTGTCGAGATAGTCGTTTTCGGTGACCTCTACTTTGATGCGGCCTTCCAGATCGGAAGTCTTTTCAAGTGTTACCTGCATGGTAAAATAGTATGTATTTTTTGTTTAATTTTTTTCAGCATGCAAAATTAAGCCTAAAAATCCGATTAACCAATTTACGCGCTCACTTTTTTGTATATGTGGCTGTCATGGCTGTATATGAGGAGGTCAAAGGCTGTATAAAGAGTTAAAATTGCTTAAAACAACATATATCCGGTTTTATGCCATATATGTAAGCCTTAACTTTGTGAGTTAAATCGACAGAAATGGATTGCATTATCAAATATGAAGATGTGGAGGTGCTCAGAAAGGAGCTCGTTGTGCTCAAGCACGCCACATTTCAGGTAAATGCCGGCGAATTCGTGTATCTGATAGGGCGCGTCGGCTCGGGCAAATCATCGCTGATGAAGTCGATGTATGCCGAGATTCCCCTTTTCAGCGGCAGTGCCGATGTGCTCGGGCGTGACCTTATCGGCATAGCCCGGCGCGAGATTCCGATGCTGCGCCGCGACATCGGAATCGTCTTCCAGGATTTTCAGCTGCTGACCGACCGCAATGTGTACCAGAACCTCATGTTCGTGCTCGACGCCACCGGCTGGAAAGACAAGGATGAGAAGGAGGCCCGCATAGAGTCATGCCTGCGGCAGGTGGGCATGGCCAATAAGTCGTACAAGATGCCGCACGAGCTTTCAGGTGGCGAACAGCAGCGCATCGTCATAGCCCGCGCCCTGCTGAACAAGCCGCGCCTGATACTGGCCGACGAGCCTACCGGCAACCTCGACCCCGAGACCGGCCAGCAGATTTTCGACCTGCTGAGGTCGTGCACCGCCGACGGCACAGCTGTCATCATGGCCACACACAATATGTCGCTGGTAGATAAGTTTCCGGCACGCACCATGCGGTGCGAGGGCAAACAGCTCATTGATTCACAGGCTCAGTCAGCCGAGGGCTGACAAAACTGTCACACATACCGCTGTAAAGAATGAAAGTAATGAAGTTCGGGGGCACCTCGGTGGGCTCCGCAGACAGAATAAAGCATGTGGCCTCGCTCATCACAGGGCGCGGCCAGAACATTGTGGTGCTCTCGGCCATGTCAGGCACCACAAACACGCTGGTTGAGATCGCCGGCTACCTCAGGCGCCACAACATCAACGGCGCAAAAGACATAATCAACACTCTTGAGAAGAAATATTGCCAGACGATAGCCCTGCTCTTCTCTACGGTCGATTACCGCATGGAGGCCGACGAGGAGATCCGCGGCATATTCTCGCATATCCGCGGCCTGTGCCGCGAGCGTTTCGACGAGGATGACGAGAAGGAGATTCTTGCCCAGGGTGAGATGATGTCGACCACGCTGATGTACCTTTACCTGCATGAGCAGGGGGTGAACGCCGCATTTCTGCCCGCGCTCGACTATATGCGTACCGATGTCAACTCAGAGGCCGACAACGAATACATCCACGACCGGCTGACGGCGCTACTCGACGAGAACCCGTGTGCCGAACTTTACATAACACAGGGGTACATCTGCCGCAACAATCTCGGAAAGGTCGATAACCTGCAGCGTGGCGGCTCTGACCTCACGGCATCGCTTGTCGGAGCGGCTGTAAGCGCCGATGAAATAGAGATCTGGACCGACATTGACGGAATGCACAACAACGACCCCCGTTATGTCGACGGCACCAGCCCCGTGGCCGAGCTGCATTTCGACGAGGCCGCCGAGCTCGCCTATTTCGGCGCCAAGATTCTGCATCCGGCTTGCGTGCTCCCCGCCAAGGTCAACAATATACCGGTGCGCCTGCTCAACACGCTCGAACCATCGGCCCGCGGCACCCTCATCCATCACACTGAGCGCCGCAAGGAGATCAAGGCCGTGGCTGCAAAAGACAACATCATCGCCATAAAGATAAAGTCGTCGCGCATGATCCCGGCCTCGAATTTCATGCACCGCGTTTTCGAGATTTTCGACAACTACCGCAAGCCCATCGACATGATCGCCACCTCTGAGGTCGGCGTGACCGTGACGGTTGACTCACCCCTGAAACTCGAGCATATCATCGACGAGCTGAAAGAGATCGGCACCGTGCAGGTCGACGACAACATGACCATAATCTGCGTGGTAGGTGACCTTGACTGGCACAACCGCGGTTACGAGGCCGAGGCGCTCGACGCCCTGCGCGACATCCCGGTGCGCATGGTGTCGTATGGCGGTTCAGACTCTAACATATCGTTCCTGGTCTCGGCCGATGACAAGACCGATGCCCTGCGGGCGCTGTCGCATCGCCTGTTCGATGCGAAGTGACGCTACTGCGGGGCTCAGTTGCCAAGCGACCTGAAAAAAGCTTTGAATTGCCGGTGTGTGCCATATACAGTGATATGGTCTCCGCCGGCAATTCTTGTATCCTTGTCGTCGCCGTCGATGTCGAGAGTCGTGAGGTCTTTGGCCGCTATGCCAAGTAGGTTTGTCTTCTCTTTCGGTCGCGACACCGATATGAGCCGCAGCCCCTTGAGCTCGTCGGCAAGTTCTGAAACGGCAACCCCCACAAGCGTGTCGGGCACGGCGAAGGTGGCCACATAGCTGTCGGCGTCGACGCGCAGGCTCTCCACATGCGAGTCGAGTTCCATCTCGTTCACGAGATCACGGGCGGCGCGCTGCTCGGGCGTCACGATACGAGTCACGTCCAGTCCTTCGAGAATGGCCTGATGCAGTTCGTCAACGGCGCGTGCATAGATTTTCCTGACACCCATCTGGCGCAAAAGGGCTACGGTCTTGATGCTTGCGCCGAAATTCTCTCCGATCGCCACTATGACCAGGTCGACATTCTTCAGCGGCAGTGCGGCCAGCGATGCCGGATCGCAGGAATCAATTATGTATGCCGTGGATACATAATCCTTTATGGCGTCGACATTGGCTTTGTCATGGTCGGCGCAGATTACCTCGTGGCCAAGGTCTGTAAGGTCGCGGGCAAGGTTGCTGCCGTATATTCCGAGTCCGATTATCAGGTATCGCATAACAGTTCGTTTGGTTGGAGGGTTGAACGGATCAGTTGATTATGATGTTTTCGTCGGGTAGGATCACCGGCGGGTCATTGTGGCGTCCGACAACGCCGACGAGGAGCGAAATCAGCCCCACGCGCCCGAAATACATCGCCACGCACAGCAATCCCTTCGACGGGGCCGAAAGGTCTGAGGTGATGCCGAGCGAGGTGCCCACCGTGAACAGTGCCGACGCCGATTCGTAGACAAGCGCCTTTACCGGCAGATGCGGCTCAAGTCCCACTAAGGTGATTGTTACGACGAAGAATGCCACTATCGAGAGGCTTATCACGGCGTGTGCCATGCGTATCGAGCCGCGTGCGACGGTGCGGTTGTGGGCCGTCACACGGTCACGGCCAAGTATCACGGCTTTGAGGTTGAGCAGCATTACGGCAAACGTGTTGACCTTTATGCCGCCGGCCGTCGACTGTGAGGCACCACCGATCCACATCAGCAGTATGAACATTATCACCGTGACGTCGAGGAAACGGGCCGGATTCACCGAACTGAACCCCGACGAACGGGGCACCGTGGCATTGAAGAATGACTGCGCGGTCTTTTCCCACAGCGACATGCCGGCCAGGGTGTTGTCATATTCAAAGATAAAGAACGCCACTGCAGACAGAGCCAAAAGCCATGCTGTGGTTATCAGCACAATCCGGGTATTGAGGTCGAGCAGGTGTGCTTTGCGTCCCCTAACGGTGCGTCCGGTAACGCGGTGCCAAAGAATGCTTAATTTCCGGCGCCCTGCCTGGTAGAAGTTGACAAGGATGGGGAATCCGATGCCCCCGGCTATGACCAATATGGCTATCACGACATACACCATCTGGTTCGATTTCAGCAGAGCGGGATTCGACAGACTCCCTTCGACGTTCGAGAAACCGGCGTTGCAGAACGCTGACAGCGCGTGGAAGGCCGAGAACACCACCTCGTCATGCACGCTCATGTCGAGGGTGCCGTGCACCGTCAGGAAAATGGCCGCGGCCCCGACGGCCTCTATGGCAAGCGTGAACGTGAGGATGTAGATGAGCGTGGGCAACAGTGAGTTGATGGTCTTTGAGTAAATCATGTCCTTGACCATCAGCTGACTGTAGATCGAGGTGTTGCCGCTGAAGAACAGAGCAAAAAAACTTGTGAAGGTTATTACCCCCACGCCACCTACCTGTATCATCAGAGCAAGCACCACGAGTCCGGTGGGGGTAAAGGTCTGCGAGACGTCGAGTGTGGTGAGTCCGGTGATGCATACGGCGCTTGTGGAGACAAACAGCGAGTCAATGTAATTTATCGGGACAACGGTGCAGCGCGGCATCATCAGCAACAGCGAGCCGATGATCACCAGCACGAAGAAACTGCCGGCAAGGATGAGCGACGGGTTGGTGTGGCGTCCGAGCAGTTTGATGATTCCGAAACTGAAATCGACGAACGCGTAGGCCCCCAGGGCGAGATACAGCAGGGGGCGGCCGTAGGCTATGTGTTCCAGCCAGGGAATCCACGGGTTTTCGGGGTGCGGATAAAGCAGCGGCAGCAGGGTCACCAGCACCAGACCCTCGACAATCCATTTTATGACGCGGGTCTGTCGCACGGTGTTTCTGAAATCAAGCAACAGATTGTAGAGAATGTTGACGATGAACACACCCTGTATCACACGCATGCAATGGTGGAGTGAGTTGACTTCGAGCGCTGACCGCTCGAACCCGAACAGCAGGGTCAGGATGGTCAGGCACGCCACCGACGCCAGGAAAGTGATCACGTCGAGCACGGCCGAGCCGGTGCGTATGAGTGCCGTAAAACGTGTCGTGAGACGTCTGTAACCGCGTATGAACCGCTGCCACAGACGTCTCACGTCAGTATATGTGATGCCTGGAAGTGCCATGTCGTTATGTCACTATAACAACCGGGCCGCAGATATTTATTCTGCCTGTGTCATTTTATTTTCTTCAGCTCGAAACCGCAGTTGAGGCCGTCGTAGCTGTTGAGCAGCTGGCTCACGGTCTTCAGTGTCGACTGGCCGGTGATGCTGGCTACGGCATCGACGAGTTTTATGAGTTTCGAGGCGTCGAAGGTGATGGTCATCGAGTTGATCTGTTTCTCGACCTGGGCGTTCATGTTGCCTACGGGTATCTTGCCCAAGGCCTTGAACGAGAACACGAAGTTGCCGGTCGAGCCTTCGGGCGCCACTGAGTATGTCCCGGTAGCCGTGATGCGGGGGAGCTTGAACACAAATGTGCTGTCGGCCGAGAACGTGACCTCAAGGTTATTCATGCCAACCTTCTGGTAATAGGGGGCGATCTTGCTGTTGATCATGCCTGAGGCGGCGGCGCCGCCGGCTTTCTGCAGCAGGTTGTCGCTCTGGAACGTTACGGCAGGCTGTGAGTATTTCCATTCGCCCACGAGATCGGCAACGGTAAGTTTGTCGGTGGAGGTGAGGCCGTTCAGCAGGCCCGACAGGCCTGAAAGCAGGGATGAGGCGCTGCCCTGGCTCTGGCTGTTTGTGCCGGACGATGACCCCTGACCCCCTCCGAGAGCGCCTCCGAGTCCCTGGAGCAGACTGCCGAGGCCGCCCGAACCGGTGCTCTGGTTTTGGGTAGAGGTACCCGTTGTGCCGTCGGGTGTGGCTGAGGTATTGTTTTGCGCAGGGGTTTCTGTTGTCTGTGTGGTCTGGCTGTTCTGCCGGTTCTGGGCGGCCTGTGCGGCTCCGCGCAGAAGTTCGGTGAGATCGGGTGAGGCCGATGCGTTCAGGCTGCCGAAAGCAGCGCATACCAGCAGTGTAAAAAGTAATTTTTTCATCATTTGATTATTAACTTGCCGCAAATTTAACCAAAATCTGTTATCATGACAACTTTATGTCTAAAGTCTTGGTGAAATAACCGTGTTTTGTGATATTTTATGATATAAGGAAGATGAAAGCCGTTATGTATGGCAGTATCGTGCGGCTTAAAACATTTTAACAATAGGTCAATGTGAATATTTGTAAAAAAAGCCGTACCTTTACAAAAATTTTGCAAAGTCATCACTGACGTTTCGTAACGTCCCATGATATGATAAGAAAGATATTGATATTTCTTGCTTTGGCGTTTGCCCTCGGCGCGGTTGACGCGGCGGCCCAGGTTGAGTTCAAAAGAGGACTCGAGCAGGTGTCGTTCATCCCCAAAGGGCAATGGATCACAGGCGTGAGCGTGAGCTTTTCGCAATCCAACCAGAACAGATACCAGTTCCTGATAATCGAAAACCTCTCGGGCGACGCCTATACATTCAAGGTGAGCCCGATGCTGATGTACGCTTTCAAGGCCGACATGGCCGCGGGTGGCAAATTCGCATATACTCGCACCCGCACCCGTCTCGACCAGGCCGACATCGTGCTTGACTCGGAGTCGGATTATGGTGTCGACAATCTTTATGCCATTTCGCAGAACTATTCGGCAATGGCGTGTTTCCGCAACTATTTCAGTCTCGGCAAACAGCGCCGTTTCGGCTTTTTCAACGAGGTGCAGCTGCAGATAGGCGGCGGACAGTCTAAAATCTGCAACGGCCGCGGGGTGGACCTCACCGGCACTTTCGAAGACAACTGGAACGTAAACATCGGCCTGGCGCCGGGCATGATAATGTTCCTGAACAACTATTCGGCCATCGAGGTCAATGTGGGCGTGCTCGGTTTCAACTACAATCACACAAAGGCCACGACCGACCAGATATATCTGGCCAAGCGAGAGTCTAAATCGGCCAACTTCCGCATCAATCTTTTCTCGATTATGTTCGGTGTGGCGTTTTACCTGTAATTCCCCGATGAAATGAAAAAGACAATCATCATCATGCTTGTGGGCCTTGTGGCCGCTGTGATGCCGGGGAAGGTACAAGCCGACATCATCGACAAGGTTCCGGTGCTCGGATCCATGGCGCGCTCGCCGAAGATAATGCTCGACAGTCTGGCGCTCACGAATCCCGACCTTAAGGAAACCGTTATCGTAGGGGGTGACACCGTACCCATCATTCTCCCCCAGAAAAACTATGGCCGTTATGACCGAGGTCTTTACAACTATCTGTTCATACCCAAGGGGCAGTGGTCGTTCGGCCTGATGGCCTCATATGGCGAATTCAGTACCGATGACTACCAGCTCCTCTCGGTGCTCACGAATCTCGACCTGAAGGTGAAGGCCTACTCCATCCAGCCCTCGATCTCATATTTCATCGGCAACAATCAGGCCATAGGCCTCAAGTTCAACTACACCAAGATGAATCTCGACATGCCCTCGATGGGTCTCGACATCATGGCCGACATGTCGTTCACGCTCTCTGACGTGAGCTACTACTCGAACAACTACACCACATCGGTGTCATACCGGAACTATGTGGGTCTGGGGCGTCAGCGTCGGTTCGGCGTGTTCAACGACGTTGACCTGTCGTTCGGTTCCGGGTCGTCGAGGTTCAAACGCTATTACAACGGCGAACTGCGCGACACCCGCACCAATTCGGTCACCGCATCGCTGAATTTTTCGCCGGGTCTGTGCGTGTTCATAATGGACTATGTGAGTTTCAATGTGTCGTTCGGCGTGTTTGGCGTGCAGGTGCATCACGAGAAACAGCATACCAACGGATACCTTGACGGCACGCGGTTCTCGTCGGGAGCCAATTTCCGATTCAACATCTTCAACATCAATTTCGGCATGGCCGTCTACATCTGATCTGTATATATCATGCCCAGACATATAACTGACCGGTTTTTAATTGCTCTGACAGCATTGCTGGCGCTTGTGGCCACAGGCTGTATAAAGAACGACATACCATATCCGCGCATACAGGCCAACTTCACCGAGTTCGAGGCCGAGGGGCTTGCGTCGCCAGCGGCCATAGACACCGTTAACCGCATCATCACGCTCAGCCTTACGGAAGAGGCCGACATCCGCGCGGTAAACGTGACCTCATACGCCATCTCGCCGGGCGCCACCCTTGAGTACGGCAACCTCGCCGAACCTCTGAACCTCACCCGCCCGTATGTGGTGACACTGTTCCGCTATTACGGCTACGACTGGGTGATACGCGCCGAGCAGACCATCGAGCGCTATTTCACGGTCGAGAACCAGATCGGTGCCACTGTCATCGATGCCACCGCGCGCCGTGTCATCGTCACTGTTCCCGAATCGTCGGGGGCCTCGAAAGTAAAGGTGCTTTCACAGAAACTCGGCCCGCAGGGCTCACTTGAGACACCCTATCTTGTGGGTCAGACGGTAGACATGACCGAACCTGTCATCATCGACGTGCAGGCCTGGGGCGAGCGCCAGCAGTGGGAGGTATTCTGCGAGACGGTCAAGAGCACCGTCAACACCCAGTCGGTCGATGCCTGGACCCAGGTGGCCTGGGTGTACTGCTCGGCTGTAGAGGGGCGTGACAACGGTGTGGAATACCGCAAGGCCGGTTCCGAAGAGTGGACCAAGGCTCCCGCATCGTGGATTACCGACAACGGCTCGACTTTCAGCTGCCGCCTGATAAACCTTACCCCCGAGACCGAATACGAGACACGTGCATATTCAGATGATGAACGTGGCGCCGTGCTCTCGTTCACTACCGGCAACATGCCGTTCATCCCCAACATGAGTTTCTCCGAATGGTCCAAGCCGGGCAAATTCTGGTGCCCCTGGGCCGAGGGTACCGAACCCTACTGGGATACCGGCAACAAGGGCGCGGCCACGCTCGGCGACGGAAACGTCTTCCCCACCGACGACACCTCGACCGGCACCGGACAGGCATGTCTAATGCAGACCCGTTTCATCGGCATCGGCGTGCTGGGCAAACTCGGCGCGGGCAGTATCTTTGCCGGCACATACATGAAGACCGTGGGCACGAACGGCGTGCTGTCGTTCGGACGCCCCTTCGACATGCGCCCCACAAAACTGCGCGGCTATGTGAAATACAAGTCGGTGCCTATTGACTACGCACAGGCACCCTATGAAAATCTCAAGGGGCAGCCCGATACCTGCATCATCTGGTGCGCGCTTGTGGATTCAGCCGAACCGTTCGAGATTCGCACGTCGCCATCAGACCGGCACCTCTTCAATCCCGACGGCCCGGAAGTGATTGCCTACGGCAGTTTCCAGTCGGGCAAGGATATTCCGTCATACGTTCCGTTCGAGATTGAACTCAACTATCGGTCGACCTCGCGTGTTCCGAAATATATCCTCATGGTGGCTTCGGCCAGCAAATACGGCGACTATTTCACCGGGGGCAACGGCTCTGACCTGTATATTGACGATTTCGAGCTGTTATACGATTACTGATCACTTTAAAGACACACTAAACATACTGACATGAAAATCGCAGACATGATAAAGGGCGCGGTGCTCGGCTGTGCCGTCTGTGCCTCGGCTCTTACAGCCTCGGCCGACTCGCTTATGTTCGACAATCCCGACAACAAGGCATATTTCGGTGCCCGCGTGGCTCTCGACATCTCGTCGGCCGCAAACGGTGGCGACTTCTACAGCAACAAGACCGGTTTCGCCGTCGGGGCGATCTACAATATCCCTATCAGGGCCAATTTCTATTTCGAACCCGGGCTTTCGCTCTTCTATGACGTGTTCGGCACAATGATACTTAAGATGGATTACCCCAGCTCAGCCCCCGGAAGCACTATTGAACCGGGCAGCCCCGATGACCTGGAGGGTGCCAGAATGTACCAGATTGACGGCACGATCCGCAACCTCGGTTTCCGCGTGCCGCTGAACTTCGGCTATCATTTCGATTTCGGCGAGGATCTGCGTGTAAGGGTGTTCACCGGCCCCCAGATCAACGTGAGCTACTTTGCCCGCTATTACCAGAACCGCACCTACACGCCGTTCAGCGGCGAGATAAAGTCGTCGTCGCGCTCGGCGTTCGGCACCGGCGGTTTCAAGCATTTCGACGCACAGTGGAACATCGGCGCCGGCCTTGATTACGGCAATTATTCGATTGACCTGGCCGGCTCTATCGGCATGACGCGCCTCTGCGACGCAGTCGAGCCGTTCCGCAAGAACATACGCCGCAACATCTTCTCGATAACCCTCGGTTATAACTTCTGAAGACTCATTTTACAGGCGCCCGGAGTCGCGGTAAGAGAAATACCCTCCGGGCCCTACAATGACGTGGTCATGTATGCTGATGTCGCATATCTTGGCCACGTCAATTATTTTTCGTGTGAGGCGGTCATCCTGGGGCGACGGCACAAGGTTTCCCGACGGGTGGTTGTGCACCAGAATCAGTCCTGACGAGAGGTGGTCGATGGCGCTTTTGGCTATCAGACGGGCGTCGACAACCGTAGCGGCCAGGCCTCCGCGCGCCATGCGCTCGGCGAACTGCACGCGGTTGGCGTGGCTGAGATGCAGAATCCAGAACTCCTCGCAGTTAAGATGCGCGAGTTTGGGACGCATGTAGCGGTAGACATCCTCGCTTGACGTCATCTGCGGGTCCCTTACGCCGAAGTCGGCCTGGCACCGGGCGCCGAAGGTCATCGCCGCCACAAGCAGGGTGGCTTTAGCCTGCCCCACGCCCTTGTATGACCTGATGAAATCGTGCACCGAACGCCGCGCCAGCACACGCAGGCGGTTGTCATTGTCGACAAGAATCTCGCGGGCCAGCTCAAGCACCGATTTGCCCGGGACGCCCGAGCCGAGCAGCAGCGCCAGCAGTTCGGCGTCGGAAAGGGCGTCAAACCCCTGGCTGAGGGCTTTCTCGCGCGGTTTGTCATCGTCGGCCATCTCGCGCATCATCATCGGCGCGCGGCGGCTGTCATCTTCCAGACCGGTGTTGTATTTCTTAGGTTCCATGGCGGAGGAGGGGATATGAGTTTCCTATGTATCCGGGTACGGCGCACTTATTTGCCTTTGCGCAAGGCAATCTCTTCGGCCTCGTCGCGCCCCTGACCCATGACAATCTTCAGGAAGAAGGCCTTCAGGAATCCGCAGCCGTAGCCGCCGAGCTGTATCATCGACGCGGGCACGGCCTTGGCGGCAATCGTGAGCGAGCGCGTGGCCGCCAGGGCGCACACGAAAATCGCCGCGATATACAGCCCCAGGGGCAACAGCCACCAGGGCGACCACACCACGGCCATCACGAGCATGAACAGGCATCCGAGCACGAAGGCGGCGGGCAGCAGGTGTACTGCTTTCAGCGAGTCGGGGTAGAGCAGTTTCAGCGTTATGCGCGACATGCCGAAGACATAGACCTGACGGGCGAACTTGCGGAAGTCGACGCGGCGCTTGTGGTAGACAGGCAGGTCGGGATAAAGACCGATGGAGAATCCCGCCTGACGTATGCGTGTGGACATGTCTATATCCTCGGAGAACATCTCCCGGAACCCCCCGACATGGCGGTAGACCTCGCGCGAGAAACCCATGTTGAAGGTGCGCGGGGTGAATTTCTCAAGACTCACCTTGCCGCCGCGTATGCCGCCGGTGGTGAGGAACGATGTCATGGCGTGGTTTATGGCCTTCTGCGTGGTGGTGAACGACTTGTCGGCCGCGTCGGGGCCTCCGAAGCAGTCCCAAGGTTTCTCGGCCATCATCCGCGTGAGTTTCTCGAAATAGTCGTGCGGAATCACGCAGTCAGAGTCGAAGAATATGAAATAATCGCCTGTGGCGCGTTCCATGCCGTAGTTGCGGGCTATCGAACGCCCCTCGTTCTCTTTCGCGAAATATCTTACGGGGAGACCTTGGGCTGCGTAGCGGTCGGCCTGCTCCTTGCATGGAACGGTAGAGCCGTCTTCGACAAGAATCACCTCGAAACAGTCGCGGCGGGTCTGCGCCGCCAGGCTTGCCAGCAGTTCGTCAACCTCGTCGGGGCGGTTGTAGACAGGAATTATAATCGAGTATTTCATATCGGGGGAGGGGCGAGAGGAATGGGAGAAATGGGAGAAATGTGAGGAATGGGGTTCGTGGGGGGTCAGTCCATGCGCGACTTGTAGTCGGCGTAGTCGAAGTGCCGGAGGGTTTCAAGGTGGCCGTCGGCATGGCACAGCACCAGGTCGGGGTGTGAGATACCGTTGAACATGTTGGTCTTCACGGTGGTGTAGTGGTTCATGTCCTCGAACGTCAGGCGGTCGCCGCGTTTCAGCGGGGCGGCGAAGTCCCAGCCGTCAACAAAGTCACCGCTGAGGCATGAGTTTCCGCCGATGCGGTAATGGTGCGCCGCGCCTTCGCGGCTTTCGGTTATCGCGGGTGTATAGGGCATTTCGAGGCAGTCGGGCATGTGGCAGGCAAACGATGCGTCTATTATGGCTGTCGCCACCCCCTGGTTCTCTACCACGTCGACTACCGAGCAGATCAGGTCGCCGGTGCGCCAGGTCCAGGCGCTTCCGGGTTCGAGAATCACGTGCAGGTTCGGGTGACGGCGGCGGAAATCCTTGAGCAGGTTCACGAGGTGACGGGTGTCATAGCCTTCGCGCGTCATCAGGTGTCCGCCCCCCATGTTCACCCATTTCAGCTGCGGCATGAAATGGCCGAACTGTGCCTCGAAGGCGCCCAGCACCTTCTCAAGGTCGTGGCTCGACGATTCGCACAGGGCGTGGAAATGGAACCCCTCGATGCCGTCGGGCAATGTATCGCCCAGCATGGCGGCTGTGACGCCGAAACGGCTGCCCGGCAACGCCGGGTTGTATATGTCGGTCTCAATGACCGAACACTCGGGATTCACCCTCAGCCCCGGCGACACCCCTGCGGCAATGGCCCGGGGTGCGAACCGGTTGAACTGGTCGAGCGAGTTGAACGTGATGTGCGAGCTCCCGGCCAGGTATTCGTCTATGGTGCTGTCGGTATAGGCCGGGCAATATGAGTGCACTTTGCGGCCCAGTTCCTCGTTGCCGAGGCGCAGTTCGTTGAGCGACGAGGCCGTCGATTTCACACCGTATTCCCTGAAGATTCCGAAAGTCTTCCACAAGGCATTGGCCTTGAAGGCCATGATAATCTCCACGCCGGCATCGGCGGCGACACCGGTTATCAGCGACAGGTTGCGGCGCAGGCGCTCTTCGTATACTATATAATATGGTGTATCCAAGTCAGTCGAGTATTTTGAATCGGGCGAATTTGAGCATGAGTTTCTTCTGGTCGGCTCCCGAGAAGAGCACGTTTATCTTTGCTCCGGTAGGGTCATCCTCTATCGAGACGATGCGGCCGTGTCCGAAACGTTCGTGCAGAATCTCCATGCCGTCGGCAAGTTCACCGACAGTGTGACGGCTGAAATCGCCGGAGCCGGCGGGGGGGGCGGCCGCCCGGGCCTTCCCTGCCCGAACGGTTCTG